>JAGTQV010000116.1:0-1969 GCA_018397035.1 Candidatus Bathyarchaeota archaeon
TTGACGGTCGCCTCTGCGAAGGCATCTATCTCTCGACCGTAGCTGTGGAGGTTCCGCTCCTTTTCATCGGTTAATCGTGGGACTGTTCCTGTGCAGGACATGATAGAGCTCCAACACGGCGAGTAGTTTTGTTGTATCAACCCTTGCCGATCCAAGATCGTGATTTCCTGATCCGTGTTCCAGAAGTTATGTGAGGATGGGTGGGTGGAGCCGAGCAGAATGAATGGTAAGCAGCATACCTTGTATACTCAGAAACTCCTTGACAGTCTGAAGCAGGATCAGGGTTTCAGCACGTCTCTTGCGATCTCAAGAACCTCATCTTCCAATGTGAAGCGCTCCTCAACCGACTTGTGGTATGATTCTATTATCTGGTTGTTCTTGATCTTCCACTCCGCATCCTTCTTCTCGTGCCTCTCCTTCACCCGTTGAAGAATGGCCTCAAGGGACTCCCTATCACACTCTATGCCCTTATCCTCGAGCACCTTCCTGATGAGGCTGGCTCCAGTATGCTTCCCGAACACGAACCGGCGCTTGCGACCAAGGCTCTCCACAGGAATCCGCTCATATGTCAACGGATCTATCAGGATACCATGAACATGTGGGCCAGTCTCATGGGTGAACGCATTCAGTCCTACAATAGCTTTTGTGGGAATGACTGGTATGCTAGAGTATTTCTCGACAAGCTGACTTAACTCCATAAGCTTCGTCAGGTCAAACCTGATATTACACCCGTACAGGATCTTCAGGGCTGCACATGTCTCCTCGAGGCTTGCGGCCCCACATCTCTCGCCGATGCCGTTTACAGTGAGGTAGAGGTAGTAGTCACCTCTCCCAGCCTCTACAGCAGCCAGTGTGTTCGCCGTCGCCATTCCGAAGTCGTCATGGAAGTGCAACGCTAACGGTTTACTCCAGAAACGTCTCACCTGATCTACATAGTATCTTGCCGAGGACGGTGTGAAAGTTCCAACAGTGTCTGTGATCAGGAGGTTGCAGTTCTCCTTATCCCTCACGATCCCGGAGAGCTTCGCGACATCATCCATCTCAGCTCTGCTGGCGTCCTCCAAGCCGAGGGATACACCTATCCCGTGCTCAAGCGTGTAGGAGGCGAGCTCCTCAAGTCTGACCAGGTAATCCTCCAGGCTGGTCTTCAGCCTCTTCTCGTAATGGAGGCGGGACGCCGGAGCGATGAATGACGCCATGTCACAGTCAATATCGATCAGCTCATCAATATCCTCCTTCAGGACTCTGCAGAGCCCCCAGCTTTCGAACCCCAAGCCCTCACTGATTATCGCCTTGGAGGTCCTCTTCTCCTCACGTGAGACCGCTGGGAAACCAACGAACACCGCGTCGACGCCGGCCTCGGCCAGCTTCCTCGCGATGGCGAGCTTCTCATCCGAACTGAAGACTACCCCAGGGGTCTGTTCGCCCTCGGTTAATGTTGCGTCCAATATGCGGATAGAGTCTGGCATTGAGGCTCTCCCTGACTCGAACGTATCCTTGACGTAGTCATGAACAAGAGGTCTTTCCACGTCCTCCCACCTTGATGGTACCCACGGAAAAGTGTCCTAAGCTAAAAACACTTCGCGCTTCTTTACCTCACCTGCCTTGTCTTGTTCGCGATGGCATCCCCAACATCACTTGTCTTTGATGAACCTCCGAGGTCTGGTGTTCTGAAAACACCCTCTCTCAGGACCTCCCTCACAGAGCGACCTATGACTTCAGCAGCTCTGGTTGCATCAGCATCGTCATGTCTCTTTCCGATCCATTCAAGCATCATCTTGGCAGCCATTATCATCGATATTGGATTGGCTCTCCCTGTTCCAGCCAAGACTGGTGCTGAACCATGTATCGGCTCGAACATAGCCTTCCCGTCGCCTATGTTTCCTCCAGCAGCTAGGCCTATTCCGCCGACTGTCGCTCCGGCAAGGTCTGAGAGTACGTCACCGTGAAAATTAGGAGTGACAACTAC
>JAGTQV010000116.1:2033-4034 GCA_018397035.1 Candidatus Bathyarchaeota archaeon
TCGATCCCCGGATAGTCTGCGGCAACTTCGTCAAAGACCCTGGCGAAGAGTCTGTCACTGATGAGAACCTTGCTGCTCTCAACACAGGTAACACGCTTCTTCCCATCAAGCGGTGATGATCCCCAGTCCCTAGAGAGCTCGAATGCGTAACGGATCACCCTCTCAGACCCTTTCCTAGTGATGAGTCTGATGTTCGTAGCGACCTCATCCCGCAGTATCCCACCCTGCATGACGTAGAGATCCTCAGTGTTCTCGCGCACTATGGTGTAGTCTATGCTTCCAGGTTTCTTCCCAGCGAGAGGCGATGGCACACCTTCAAAGAGGGCTACAGGCCTAAGATTGACGTAAAGATCAAACCTAGCTCTTATCCCCAAGATAACGTCCCCGGCGACCTCCACCCCATCAGGCCGGACCACCCCAGGAAGACCGACAGGAGCCTTGAAGATGCAGTCGGCCTCCCCCATCATCCTCCAGTCGTCATGTTTAGCAGCGGCCCCAGTCCTCATGTAGACCCCTGCTCCGACATCACACCTCATAAACTCAAGATCAAGGTTCATCACGGCCTGGATGCTTCTGAGGACCTTGAGACCCTCAGCCATGATCTCAGGCCCGACACCGTCTCCTGGGATATACGCTATCCTATACTTCGGCAAGTCGATTCACCGTTAGTCGAGGTCCCCAGAATCACTGGAGGACTGATAAGGCCTGCGGCGAAGATCAGGAGTTGATGCTGATTCGCCGGCAACTCGTCCGACGAGGCTTCCGCCAGCTTATGTCTCGTCATGCTTCTTCTGCTCTTCCCGCTTGGCTGCTCTCTGGTAGGAAGCGTAGAGAACTAGTATAGCCACCAGCGGGAAGACGAGGAAGATAGTGAGGCCTGCAGCATAGCCGAAGACATCATACTTCTGAGTTGAGAAGAATAGGGCCAGTCCCGTGAATGCATATGCGACAGACGCGGTCACGGTTGCGTAGTCAGCCCTCTTCATCTGGATATCCTTGAGGAATGTCCGCTTCACACCGAACTCTGTTGGGAAGCTGAATCCCCTAAGCTCCATCGCCAAGGCTATGTTCTGGCTTCTCCTCAGGGCCCCTGTTGCAAGCGGCGGCATCGCCGCTACCACAGCGCGGAGTATGCTCAGAGGGTTCTTCGAGTCCATGGCCTTGTATGCCCTCGCCTTTGAAGCGTCAGCGATCGTGAAGAGCTCCTCCTGTATCAACGGTAGGAAACGAAGCATGAAGCCGACTAGGAAAGAAAGCTTGAATGCTACACCAGTCTTGTGGAGTGCCAGGCTTATATCGAACGGATCCGTCGTCATCGCAAAGATCATGAATGCCACCCCCATAGTCGCGAGTCTCAGGCCTATGCCTAGGCCTAGGAAGAATCCTGGCTCAGACAGGGCGATCGTGAACCCGTCGCTCAAGGGGAGTGTTATGGTGAAGTATGGTGGACCTCCTGCCGCGGCCTGGACCAGTATCAGCGCCAGCATAATCGGTGCAAGGTAAGCTAGGAACTGCCAATACTCCCTCGGGCTTATCCCAGCCGCGAACCAGAGCAGGAGCATAGCAAAGACTGTCGTGAAGATCATCAACTGGTATCCAGGCCATATAAGAGCTACCACCAGATAGCATAGGACAAAGACAAGCTTCGTCCTCGGGTCGAGCCTGTGCAGGAATGAGTCCCCAGCAGAGTATTGATATAGGAACTTCACCGGGGAACCGGCCTCCTAGCCCGTGAACTCATGCCCAAGCGTTCCAGGATGTTCGTCTCAGCCTCATGGACACTCAAGACAGGCGGGTTGAACCCTAGTCTCTCACCCAGAAGTGTGATCTGCGGTGGCTGGACGAATGTGTGGAATAGAAGGTCAACATTACCGAAGACCTCCCTCGTCTCTCCTTCTATCAGCACCCGACCTTCACAGAGGGCCACGGTCCTGCGAGTATACTCCGCAACAAGGTTCATCGCATGTGTTATGACCAGTACTGTGACACCTTCCCTGTTCT
>JAGTQV010000116.1:4067-4762 GCA_018397035.1 Candidatus Bathyarchaeota archaeon
CCTTTCTGTCCTGTCCGGTTGTCGGCTCATCTATCACGAGGATCTCAGGCTCCATAGCTAGGATCGCGCTGATGGCTACACGCTGCCTCTGACCCTTGCCAAGCCTGAATGGGTGCATATCCCTGAACTCCCAGAGGTGCATCCGGTTGAGGACCTCCTCCACCTTCTTCTTGACACGGTCTCTCGACATGCCGATGTTCCTGAGCCCGAAGACTATCTCGTCATAGACGGTCTCCTTGAAGAGTTGATGGTCGGGGTTCTGGAAGACGTATCCAACCTTCTGTGCAAGCTCGGAGGTGCGCATCCTCCTCGTATCGACTCCATCGATCCGGACAGTGCCCTCTGTCGGCTTGAGGAACCCGCTTATACACTTGGCCAGAGTAGTCTTCCCTGAGCCGTTCTGGCCGATCAGCGCAACGAACTCGCCGGCCTCAATGTTCAGGGAGACATTCTTGAGGGCCTGAACCCTGTTAGGCGCAGGGTAAGTGTAGCTGACATGGTCGATCTCGATCATGCTATTTCTCTCTCTCACCCTTGATGAGCTCCGAGTAGGCTTCTACAGCATCCTCCAGTGTGAGTGGGATGCGCCTTACATGTACACCCTTGCTGAGCAAATCATAAGTCAGCTCTGTCACCTGAGGCGGGTCTATTCCGACCTCAGCCAGCAGTTCCTTCTCTTTGAAGAACTCTGTCGG
>JAGTQV010000114.1 GCA_018397035.1 Candidatus Bathyarchaeota archaeon
GCCCTAGACCACCAAGCATACAAAGAACTAAAACAGAAAACACTAACCCACTACATGAATTGAAGGCAAGACCCCGCAGGCTTCAGCCTGCGGTAGTTCAGGGTACTGTGAAGGATCTCGGGTCTGTCAGGGATCTCTTCACTCCTGACCCCGTAGCGACTCTCAGCGTGGCGATATATGGCTTCGCCTACGTCTGCGCCAAGAACCAACATAGTAAAATTGGTTGCATCAAGGAGATCCTTGCTTAAATCGTTGGCCTGAGGCCGCCGAGAAGTATTCGTCATGGCTATATAGCCTTGCTGTGCTCGTAGGTCGCTAAGGCGAACATCACATAAGCATAATGGTAGAAGAGCTCCAGCGGATGTCCTTCATAGTAGACTCCCAACGCTGCGGTGTAGCTGAACATGATGTCGGCTATGGCCATGAAGGCAGCACCTATGGCGAGACAATACCATGTACGCCCGATCTTCCCCCCTGCAAAAGCCAAGATGCCAAGGATCGAGGAGAACAGGAGGGCGACATCGAAGATTGGGTAGGCGAAGTCTATTACCTGCTCAACAGGCTCAATTGAACCCTGGAGTACCGGTGCGACTAGGAACATGACTGTCGCGGCGGTCAATATCGCTGAGATTACCAGAGCTGAGGCGAGCCTCTTGCTGTCTACAGCCTGTCGGAAAGGCCTCAGATAGACAAACATGGCGAACAGAATAGACGGGTAACCTGCAAGCCAGAAGATATCAGCGATAGAAGGGTAAGGAACACTCATCCCAAGACACAGGACATAGAAACTCCAGGTGGCTTCGCCTAGAAACCATAGGAAGTATGCCACTGTGAGCCACAGGAAGCAGCGAACAATACCCTTAGCTCGCACGCTGCCATAACGTTTCACCGTGTACAGGCTGGAAAGCAGTGCGACAAGGGAGAAGGCGGGCTCTGTGATGTTTGAAGATAACGAGGCCAGCCCCGAATGAGGTTGAAGGGCAAAGTACAGCCCAGTTACAGAGATGGTTGCCGCCGCGGCTGCAAAGTACACTCGCATAATCCATCCCCAACAGAACAACAGAAATATCCTATTTATGGTTACAACATGGCCGGCATACAAGCGACTGATGGCCTGACGGATCTCCCCGACTCCCCCAAACGACTCCTCCTCACAGACTGCCTGTGAGCTTCCATTGCATGGCTGTCTCAGAACAGGAAAAACGTCCACTTGAAACCCTACATCGAACCGCTGGCTCAGATTGGCGACTCAGTTCATCACGCAGACCTTGAAGATTGCCTGACGAACTAGTCCACAACCCTCTCCTGCAACTTGGGTATGGTGAAGGTGAATGTTGCTCCTTTGCCTTCTCCTTCAGACTCTGCCCAGATCTTTCCTCCATGCGCCTCGACCAAGCCTTTTGATATGTTGAGGCCTAGGCCTGTCCCTTTGATGTAGGTGGGCTTCGGGATGGCTGCGAAAGGCTCGAAGACCCTCGGCAAATCCTCCTTCCTGATTCCTATTCCCGTGTCGGAGACTCGGATCTTCACAGCCTCTTCCCCATCCTCAACTGCAAGCTCTATCCTGCCGCCTTCAGGCGAGAACTTCACGGCGTTGCTCAGCAGGTTCATCAAGACCTGACTCAGCCTGATTTCGTCCCCGTTGACCGGCAGCTCAGCCTCAGGAGCCTCCACTTTCAGGCTCAACCTCTTCTCCTCGAGGAAAGGCTTGATCTCAGCCTTGCAGGCCTCCAGAACCTTTCTGAAGTCTAGGGGTTCAAGATTCAGCGGCAGCCTCCCGGCTTGGAGGCGCTGAGCATCCAGTAGATCATTCACCAGGCTGAGAAGCCTGTCCGTGTTTCTCCTAGCGACCTGCAGGAGCGACTCAATCTCACTAGAGATTCTACCCGACCCTTTCGTGAGGGCGAGATCAACATAGCCCTTCACCGAGACGAGTGGAGTCCGCAACTCATGGGTAACAGCCGAGATGAACTCATCCCTCATCTGCTCTATCCTTTTGCGCTCGGTTATGTCTCTGCCGAATCCGACTAGGTGAGTCACGTTTCCTTGCGGATCTCTCAGCGGAGCCTTTATCACATCTATTACGAGTTCTGCTCCGCCAGCATCGACAACAGCAGACTCGGGTCTGTGGAAAACTAGGCCTTTCTCGAATACCTCATCATCTTCCCTCGTTAGTGAGTCAGCCTGCTCCTTAGGGTATAGGTCGTAGAGGGTTCTGCCCAGAATCATGTCTCTAGGTTTTCCTAGGAACCTGCAGTAGGAATCGTTAACATAAACGAACTTGCGGTCTCTATCCCTCACAAAGACGTGGTCAGGAGTACTTTCCATAGTGGTCTTTAGTAGTTGCTCAGACCTTGCGAGGTCCCTGCTTTTCTGCTTGACTAACTCCTCAAGATTTGTTGCATATCTTCTGATCTCCTCCTCCATCTTTTTCCGTTGGGTGATGTCGACCCAGTTTGAGAGGTAGTACTTGATCTCGCCGTCCCGTATTATCGATGCAGCATTTATCTCAACCCAGAAGTCCTCCCCATTCTTGTTCTTGAAGTTCTCCTCGTAGTGTGTGAGGCCTCTTTTCATATTCTCCTGCAGCCTCTTGGTGGTCTCTTTGATCTTGTCCATGGGCCACCATGGATACGGCGGTTTCCTTCCGAGAAGCTCTGAGGAGGAGTAGCCGGTCAACCTCTCAAGTGCAGGATTCACATATGCTATTGAGGTGTCAGGGTTGACGACCAGAATAGGGTTTAGGGAGTTCTCCATCAGGCTTGTGCTGAATTCCAGACTTGACTTGAGAGCCTCCTCTGCACGTCTACGCTCAGTGACGTCTCTGAGACTGATGACTCTCCCAACAGTCTCCCCGCCTATCTTCTGCGGCCTAGAATACCTCTCATACACTCTCCCATCCTTGAATTCGAGCAGGTCTGAGTATTCCAAGTCAGGTTGAGCAAACAGCTCCCTAGTCCTCTTCATGAAGCCTTCAGGATCCTTCAGTTGACCTGATAAGTAGGATAGGAGTCTTCGGTCATCACGACTCTCCATCACCGGTTCTGGAGCTTGGAGCATCTGGACGAATCTCTTGTTGAACTCGACTATCCTCTCCTGATTGTCCACCACGAGGATGCCGTCGACGGTCGACTCCAAAGTCGCACGCAACATGGAGTAAGCCGCCTCAAGCCGCTGCTTCGTGTTCACTTCCTCCGTAACATCTCTGGAGACTGTGAGGACCCCCCTTCTGCCGTCAGGCATCGTCATCGGCGTAGCATGAACGTGGGTTACTCTTTTAGTGATGGAGCTCAGGCGCTTCTCCTCAAAGTGGTCTTTCCCCTTCTCCAGCAGCTCATGAACCTCACATGGTATACCGTGATGGTAGCACGGCCTCTCAAAGCTCCTAGTGACCTTGAAACATTTCTTGCCGACCACGTCACCGTGCAGTCTTCTCACCGCTTCATTGACGAATCGTACTGTGTAGTCTTCATCCGTGATCCATAGTAAGTCAGAGATGCCTGAGAGCACACTGGCGAGGAAATCCGGGGCTTCAGCAGGATCCTTCATTACCTTCTTGCGTAGATCAGCCATGGCAACCAGACATACTCCTTGCAAAATCATGTTCTTGAAGTTTTAGAACTCCATGCCTACTTTGTCTTACAATTTTCCAAATCGAGCGTGCGCTGGAAAGCGGGGCGGCTATTTATTAGGGTAAGCCTTACCGTAATCAAACAGTTTGACGCTGAACTTCTTGAGAAAATTCCAGATTATGGTGAGTTACTAAGAATCATGGGTTGGATCCAATTCAAAGCTTCCAACGGCTGGACTGAGCCTTCTTAAGCAATCGTAGATGCTGGTGCCCATACAAGCCTGATCCCACTCAGCATATGGCAAGAACTGGACGCAAGAATAATCTCAGACCATTACGTTAGAGGACTTGTACCTAAGAAGGAATGTAAGATAGACGTGAAGATAGGTTGGGTTGCTGGCAAGGTCGTTGACGAGCATGGTAATGCCACCCCTGAAATGAAGTCTAGAGCATTCTCAGCACTGGTCGAAAACATCCCACTCATAATTGGATTCAAGGATTTGCTAGAGAAATACCACATCGATATCGATGCAAAATCAGGCAGAGCGTTCATTGAGAGAAGATAAGCGTTGGATGACCTTTGCTCTAAGACCCATTATTTCGTCAATACTATTTTTGAAACACTAGGTAACCTTATCCCATATTTCAGGCTCCCTAAGCTTATGACATTTCTCTTTCGGGGAATTTGAAGCGTCTTCGTGAATTCACAGACTCCTCCTCGATCGTTCGAATACCCTTCTCATACCATCGCGTACGGATTTGGCCGCTACGTTATCGCACCATCTCTTGACATCTTCATTTCAGAGAAGGTTGGGCGTGACCAGCTTTCAATATGATCAAGCAGGAAAAGGAAGGTTTCAGCTGCTCGAAAATAGCGGTATTCACTTGAATAACTTGGTGGGCCGGGGGAGATTTGAACTCCCGACCCTGCGGCCTATTGGTTTCCGCGTGTAAGGCGGACGTTCTAGCCCAGCTGAACTACCGACCCAGCACTATCCCTGTTATTCCTCTGTCTTGATATAGGTTTCTCGCGCATACTCGCCCTCAGCGATCAGATGTGAAGAGTCTTGACTGGCTCACGAGAGGTCATGAGGAGGCTGAGTCCAATTCTGGAGAGACGGAGCGTCAGACGATTCAAGCCGGAACCCGTCTCTAGGAAGCTTCTCAATGTGGTGATCAAGGCGGGACAGAGAGCCCCCACTTCCTGTGGCGCTCAATTCTACAGTCTCATCGAGGTCAATGATTTCAGAAAGCGCAAGGCAATAATCAAGACTACAGGGAGAAATCGTGCGCTTGA
>JAGTQV010000115.1:0-3214 GCA_018397035.1 Candidatus Bathyarchaeota archaeon
ACCTCCACAAGCTGCGAGTGAACGTATGATGTATAGAACGGATCCGCCGGCAAGGAAACGCATCGCCCTGCTTCCATCTACCGCGATGGCCTTCGGCACCTCCATCTTCTGAGCATCAGAATTCATGTCGATCTCTGGAAGAGAATGCCAATTTGAGTCTACTAGGTGTTCCAAGTCAGAGCTCAGAGGGCCTGAGACGCCTCTCGATAGTTCCCCTTCTAGTCGGCCTCTGTTTCTTTTGATCTCGTCTGCAAACATATCAAGAAACTCAGGCATGTGGAAGACCCGCCTAGACAGTCCTTAGGTAGAACCATACTGGTGATCGAGCTGACCTATCATGATACATGTTAGGGTCGGGGTGGCCCAGTCGAGGAGGTTTCGAGAAATAGTGCCTCGACCGGGTCCCGCAACCTTGTCTGAACCTGTCGCTCAGACAGTCGAGAAAACGGTTATGCAAGAATGCTGGGATTACTGATATCCTCCGCAGGGTATACAGTCCTCCTTGAATGCGCAGTAGTGGCAAAGGTCGCTAGGCTCCGGTAACGGCACTTCTCCCTCCCGAAGCGAATTGTCAAGTTCTCTGGCTCTCTCTATGAGGCAGTCAGTCAGGTCTCTCTTCTCCACTTGGAAGGAGAGGGGAGGTGTCATGTCATCCATGTATGCGAGCAGAAGCGTCTCTACTGGAAACCTGTAGACCCCAGTCATTATGCTGAAGTAGCTCTGGACCTGTTTCACGTGGTGTCTGCGTGGGAGCATTCCATTCCTGTTTTGCCATTTGACGTAGCAGGTTGACTTGAACTCTATGAGGGTTGCTCGGTCAGGATCGTATGCGTCTATGTGACCGACCAATGTGATGTTGAAGCCTCCCTGTCGTATCTTCATTCTTATCGGAAGTTCACTCCAGGCCTGGAAGGCCCAGGTCACCTGCCTGTGGAGAGCTCTTCCTCTCTGGTTTACCCAGACTTGCTCATACGATTCTTCGTGGCCGTATCTCCGCTCTAGGTAACTGCGTCTGAGGCAGCCTATCGTCTCGGTTACGTGGTATATTCCAGGTCGGCCCTCCAAACGTCTCGCCGCGGGCCGGTTCGCCAGTCTTAATGAAGAGATCTTCGTCGGCTTCGCATCTGAGTGGTTCAGCATCATGCCAGGAGACGGCTCTGAGCAGCTTCGACACCATCCTGAGGTATGATATTCCTCAACTTAATCACCTCAGCACTGGTGATCGCTGCTTCCAAATGATTAATTCTGTCTGACCTACAGTATATCCCGATATATCAACCATATAGAAGATTTCTTATGGGTGGCAACGATGGGCATTCATGTCCACTCAATGCTTCTCGAAGACTGATCCCTTTCAAGCGGCAGTACACTTCGAGATAATGCTCTACGAAGTCAGCGAACTTCCTAGCATTCTCCACCCTGACAGGACGCCAGCCATGGGCTAGGATGGAGGAGTTCCGAGCCTCAAGCATCCCCCTGAATCTGCCCTTAGCAGACTCCACTCCACCATCCTCCTTGAACCTGAGGCCTAACGGATGATTAAGACCCAGCAGCAACTCATACGATTTCTCGAGTGAGAGCCTCTCCTCCTTGATCCTTTCTTCACTGTATCCACAGTCCTTCTTGAGGGCGAGGTGGGCCAGCGCCTCCAGTGCACGGTAGTATCTTGCGACTGCATCATCATACCTGGCAAGTACAAGTCTTCTGTGAGCATTAGCGAACAAGTCAAGCACTCTCTCAAGACCGGCTTCAGGCTGAACAATCCTGGCCAATCTTTCCTTGAATATCTCCAGGCTACAGATAAGCTCCTCCATTCTCTGTGGCCTAGAGTCCCTCTGATACTCTTGAAGCGACCCTATTGCGGCATCAAGTCTGGATGCTGCCTCTTGATGGCTGAACTTGTCGTATGCGTCTAATGCTTCAGAAAGAATCTCAAAGGCTTCCCAAAGTTTCCGCCTCTTGAGGCTGGAGGTTTCCTCACGCAGCCTCTTGAATACTGCCCGGGCAGTTGTGAACTCACCTTTGTTAAGTTCATGAATACCTAACTCAGCGTAGTACTCTGCAAGGACTTCCCTCGGATCTGGAAGCTCATAGACCCTCATCGTCTCAGGTATGACCCTGCCCTCTCCATCCCTCCTAACCTCTACGTAGAGGTTTGTTAGGCCCAGTACTGCAGCCGCGATCATTGCGCCAGCCGACATCGGCTTGGTTCCACCAGTTCCGTCGACCAGTATCCGGCTCTTATCCACGCCTGACCTCTGCAGGTCCTCACACACTCTGTAGATCTGTCTCATTACCTGAGACGACTCTGAACCGTTTGGTATGACTATTGTCTGGCAGGCCGCAGTCTTCTTGAGGCGTCTCTCAATCTGCTTAGCCGTCGCCAAAGATTCGTTAGTGCAGATTAGATAGACGGTCTCGGGCTGATACTTCTGGGCTGAGAATTCTATGGGCTCCTCACTCAGCCCCACAGTCGCAATCAACGCTCTAGGTCTCAATACACGACCACCCATCGCTTCTGAGGCAGAGGCCTCCGGCCTACACTATATACTGCCAGCTCACATCTCCTGCAGAGACTCAAAAACATCAAATCCTCATTAACACCCAGTTTCAGACTTCTCAACCGTCCATAAAGAGATTTTAGCAGGTGCGAGCTTATGTCTGCGACCATAGCGCTCTCCTGGATCCGGATGAAGCCATAGTCCATCAACAATGAAGAAACATATCTTCTAAGCTTTGAGCTAGCTATATCATACAAGGCCACACGCCTCATCACCAATCCATCCTGTACGGAACGTATTCCACGCATCTACCCATAATCACGTCTCTGAGAAGTGACACTTGTTCGCCTATTCTCCTGTCAAGGCCATACGACCTCTGCAGCCTCTCATCCAGAGTTTCAAGAAGCTTCGCGTAGGCAATCCTCGTCAAGCGGCCACGAGCGTTTATGACTCTTGCAGGCATACTTCCTCTAGTGTATAAGCTCAGGCAGACTCGATCGATAAGCGGCCGGAACTCCTCCATCAAATCCAGGATCAGGGAAGGCTTACCAGGCCGTTCTAAGTGCAGGAATCCTATATTAGGGTCGAAGCCAGCTCTTAGAGCCTCTTTCCAGCAAGCCTTGAACAAGTACGCCTTGTATCCGAAGTTAAGTGAGACGTTGAACGGATCTGTCGCACCCCTGCCTGTCCGCCTTTCGAAGCCAAGTTGCACA
>JAGTQV010000115.1:3234-4845 GCA_018397035.1 Candidatus Bathyarchaeota archaeon
GCACCAGCCTCAACCGCCAAGATTCCAACCCTATCAAGCGGAGCTCGGAGGTCACCGAGCTTCACGTCGATCTGAGCAGCGAGCCTACGTAGGAGACTATACTGAGGCTTCTTTTTCCTGTTCTTGGCCAAGAGTAAGAGGTGACTCCTCTGATTCTGTAGCTTCCCCTGAACAAACCTCAAAGCTATGCGTACTCTGACTGAGTCTTCGAGACTGTACTGCGCCCTCCTCACAGAAGCTCTAGATGAACCCCTGACCGACTCAAGAAAGCCAAGAGGATACCTGTCCCGGCTACCGAACATGACAACTATGTTACGGCGTAGTGCAAGTCGCAACGCCGCAGTCGATACGAGAACTCCTGAGCCCAAGAGATGAATCTCCGCAACATCAAAGCTAGAGTAACTGTCAACTCTTCCATCCCTTGTTCGGACCACAAAACGATTTGAGACACGCCTCAGACAAGCGCCAAAGTCCTCAATAGACAAAATAATGCCAGACACGGTTAGCGGTCATCTCTTCACTTCTTGAGTCATTGAATCGGGAGGAGGGCCTCGGAATCGGGGATATCGTTATCATGTTGCTGTCATCTCTTCACTTCTTGAGTCATTGAATCGTAAAAAGTGTGGCTACGAATGGGAGCCGCGCCGTGCGGGTTGCTGTCATCTCTTCACTTCTTGAGTCATTGATTCCAGCTTTTTTCTTGGCCCTTTTCGCCCAAATCCGAGTGTTTCTAGACTTTTCCTGAGAGTGTTGTCGATTGCTTGAGCTTCCTCGCCTTCTGCATTAGGTGAATCGAATCGGCTATTTCATCAATATCTGTCCGCATCCATGTGTCTTGTATCCTCCAATAGCATAGCATTGCTCGAGTGCGGTCAAGGCTCCTCTGAGTTCAGTGTCAATGTTGACCAACTGGTATGTTGAGCCTGGCTCTATGGCCTGACTCAGCCTTCTTCTCCGATTCTCCTTGAGAGACCAGCCTCCATACGTGGTGAATCGGAAGCGTTCAGCTGCAAGTCTAGGCTCCTTCAGGCTGGGTTTGCCCATTCGGAATACTTGACTGTAGGCTCGCCTAGCGGCTTCCATCAAGGTCTCGATGCGAAGATGCTCACCTCTCCCGACTATCAATGGGCTTAGGAGGCGCATCACCACTTGGTCTTTTAGCTCATCAGATCTCTTCTGGATGATTTCCGGGCTCAGCCTTGTCACTGTTGGACTGGTGGTCTTGAGTTTTCCCAGACCGCGTGACTTGGCTGCTCCAACTCCTTCATCACTGAGTGCTTGCTCAAGCAGCCTAGCCATGAGTGGCGCATGTTCCTCTGCATCAGGATTCAACAGTACCTGAACCTTGAACTGCGCCCCTGCCTCAATCAGTTCAAGCGTATGAAGTGTGCCACGTCGCTCACCTTCTGAATCCGTTACGTAGGATACAGTACTGTTATCTCGGTCTATCGAGGTCATTGTGGCTCTGAAAGTGCTCACAGGAAGATCTGTTCCTTTACCGCATTTGCTGCACTCATAACGTGGTGCAGGTCGGAGTGCTCTTCCACATTGCGGGCAGTCTAATGGTGCTGAATAATCGTCTATTGAGTAGTTGCATTGGTGGTTTCTGCA
>JAGTQV010000117.1 GCA_018397035.1 Candidatus Bathyarchaeota archaeon
TACACAGTTTCACAGTCGAGCCTGAGGAACTCGGCATAATGAGGGCTAGGCCTGAGAGCCTCCGAGGGGGCACCCCCTACGAGAATTCGATAATCATCCTGAGGATCCTGAGCGGCCGCCTAGGCCGGAGAGACCCTAAACGAGACGCGGTACTGCTCAACGCAGCCGCAGGGATAGTGGTTGCAGGGAAGGCTGAGCACCTCTATGAAGGCCTCGAACTCGCAGCAAGATCGATAGAGGACGGATCGGCCTACAGCAGACTCGCCTCCCTTGTCGAGTTCACCGGCGGCGACATTCAGAGATTCAAGGAGTTGGAGAGAGCTGCCTGACTACCTAGAGATCCTAGCTAAAGATGCCAGGGAGACTATTATGCGCGGCTACTACAATGTCGAGCGGTCTCATGCGACTACCGGCATAGGGCTCAAAGAGTCGATCCTCAAGTGTAGGAAGAACCATCTGATAGCCGAGATCAAACCCGCCTCCCCCTCGAGGGGGATAATCACCAAGACCACCAACGTTGAAGAATTAGCGTTTATGATGAAGCGGGGCGGCGCGGCTGCCCTGTCGATCTTGACTGAACCGAAGCACTTCAGAGGCAGGACTGAATACCTCATCGCCGCAGGCGATTGCAGCCTCCCCAGACTCATGAAGGACATAGTCATCGACCCGATACAGGTTGAGGCTGCATCCAAGATCGGGGCTGAGGCGATACTCCTGATCGAATCGCTTTTCGAGAGAGGCCTCTGCAGCAAGAGTCTGGAGGAGATGATCACGTTAGCACATGATAGGGGAATGGAGGTTCTGGTCGAGGCGCATACCGAGGAAGAGTTTGAGAAAGCCCTAAACACTCAGGCTGACCTGATAGGAATAAACAATCGAGACCTCTCGACATTGCAGACCGATCTGAACGTTACCAGGGAGATTCTGCTTTCACACAGCCCGCGAGATCATGTTGTAGTCAGTGAGAGCGGAATCGAGACCGCGGATGATGTCAGATTCCTGAGGGGGTGTGGAGTAGACTCTTTCCTGGTTGGATCATCCATCATGTTAGCCCCCAATCCTGAAGAGAAAGTCCGGGAGCTGGTGGAGGCATAGCCCCCATGGTTAAAGTAAAGATCTGCGGAGTTACACGACCAAAAGACTTGAAGGTAGCTATCAAGGCTGGAGCTGACTACGTAGGGTTCATTGTTGACGTAGCCACATCGCCGAGAAACCTCCAGACCAGAGAGGCAAGGCGCCTGATAGATATGTTGCCTGGAGGTGTGGAGAGTGTTGTGGTGACTGTCTTCAACGGAATAGAGAGAGCGGTGGAGATTTGCAAGGAGCTAGCTCCAGACTTCATACAGCTTCACGGGATCGCTCCTGAACTGTGCAGCTGGAGCGGCTCGGCAAAGATCATAGCGGCTGTTGGCGTTGGAGGATCAGATGTGGTTGAGCAAGCCCGATCACATTCGCGATTCGCTCAAGCCATATTGGTAGACACCTGCAATCAGGTCGGTCATGGAGGAACAGGCCTAGTACATGACTGGGCTCTAAGCAGAAAGATCAGGGACGCAATATTCCCGAGGCCCATGATCCTTGCTGGAGGTCTCACCACTGAAAACGTCGGTCGAGCGATACATGCTGTGAAGCCGTTCGGGGTCGACGTCTCAACAGGGGTAGAAGCGCGTCCCGGGATCAAGGATCCGGCGAAGATCGTTAAATTCATCAGGAGAGTAAGGGAGGCGGCGTCTTGAACCTGCGACAGACCCACCTCTCCAGAGGGAAGTTCGGCAAGTACGGAGGACGCTTTGTCCCGGAGACCTTGATGCCTATCCTGATCGAACTTGAGGAAGCATACCTACACTACAAGGAAGACTGGGATTTCAGGGATCAGCTCAGCTACTATCTGAGGGAGTTCGCTGGGAGGCCGACCCCCCTCTACTATGCGCAGAACCTATCCAGGAAGTATGGAGGCCCAAGAATCTATCTGAAACGGGAAGACCTGGCCCACGGAGGAGCACACAAGATCAACAATACACTGGGTCAGGCTCTTCTTGCCAAGAGGATGAATAAGGAGAGGGTTATCGCGGAGACTGGTGCAGGCCAACATGGTGTGGCCACCGCGATGGCATGCGCCGCTTTAGGACTCGATGCAGAGATCTACATGGGAACCGAGGACATGGAGAGGCAGAGTCTAAACGTCTTCCGCATGAGGCTGCTCGGGGCAAAGGTTCATCCAGTCGATTCCGGCTCAAAGACACTGAAGGACGCCGTGAATGAGGCCCTCCGAGACTGGACGACCAATCCTGAGACGACATACTACTTGATCGGTTCAGCCGTGGGACCCCACCCATACCCGACGATCGTGAGAGACTTGCAGAGTATCATCGGGCAAGAGATCAAGGAGCAGATACTGCTCAGGGAAAGGAGGCTGCCAGCTGCGCTCTTCGCCTGTGTCGGCGGCGGGAGCAACGCGATAGGGACATTCCACCCCTTCCTCGACGACTTAGACGTGAGGTTGTATGGTGTCGAGGCTGGGGGAAGAGGGGTCGAGACTGGGAAGCATGCGGCCTCGATATGCGCGGGTTCAGAGGGGGTATTCCATGGCATGCTGACCTTTCTTCTCCAAGACGTATACGGCCAGGTGCAGCCGACTTGCAGTATCTCCGCAGGCCTCGACTACCCGGCTGTAGGCCCGGAGCACTCGTACCTGCACAGTATACGACGGGTAGAGTATGCCTCAGCCACAGACAAGGAGGCTTTGGAGGCCTTCTCTGAGCTCTCCAGGACAGAGGGGATCATTCCAGCCTTGGAGGCTTGTCACGCACTAGCCCACCTGAAGAAGGTAGCATCGAAGATGAGCAAGGATGGAGCCGTCGTGGTGACGGTCTCAGGCAGGGGCGATAAAGATGTGGAGGTTGTGGCGGAGAGGATGGGGAGAGGAGTATGACTATCATTGAAGAGACCTTCAGAGCTCTGAGAGAGAGGAAAGAGGCTGCACTTATCGCGTACGTGACCGCGGGCGATCCATCTCTGGAATATACCCCTAGGATCGCGGATGCTCTGATTGAGGGTGGAGCAGACATTGTTGAGCTCGGGATTCCGTTCTCCGACCCTATCGCAGACGGGAAGACGATCCAGGCGGCAGCAGTCAGAGCGCTTAATGCTGGGACTACACCTCCGCTCGTCTTGAAGATTGCAGAAAGAATCAAAAACAAGCATGGTGTCCCGATCATAGTCCTGACCTACTACAACATACTCTACAATTGCGGACTTGAGGGTTTCCTTGGACTCGCAAAGAAAAGCGGGGTCGACGGCGTGGTGGTTCCAGACCTGCCCTTCGAGGAGGCAGAAGACTACAGGAAGGTCGCTGGTGAAGTAGGGATAGAGACTGTATTCCTGGCTGCTCCATCCACAACAAAGGAAAGGCTGCTGGAGATAATGAGGTACACGTCAGGCTTCCTGTACCTGGTCTCACTCTTCGGTGTGACCGGAGAGAGAAGTAGTCTTCCAGACTCCGCTATCAGACTTGTGAGGGAATTCAGCGCCTACACAAAAGGCGTGATCCCTCTCGCAGTCGGCTTTGGAATATCGAGACCAGAACAGATCAGGGAGTTGACAGCGGCAGGAGCCGATGGGGTGATAGTTGGAAGCGCATTTGTCAGGGTGATTGAGCAGAATTGTGCATCTTTCGCCGGGGCAACGGATAAATTGACAAGAATGACGAGGAGATTCAAGATGGCCACCTGTCAGGGGAACAAACCTGACTGAGGTGCCTAGTATTCTCAGAAGAGGTGTTTGGGGATAGAAGGTGAGAGCGGACGGATGCAGTACACCCCAACGCCCCAAGATCCGAAGTTATAGGTTCAGATGAGCCGCAGGCGCCTCAACTATTGCTGTCCAGGATGAGTCACATCATCTATCTTATGGATATCTTGTGTTTCTTCACTTCAGTCGGTGTCTTCTTTGGAACCCTCACTTCAAGAACTCCGTTGTTAAGGGTTGCTTCTGCCTTATCTGGGAGGACATCATCAGGGAAGGATAGGCTTCGATATACCTTTGTGTATCCCCGCTCTCTGTGAATGTATCCTTCTTTATCCTCCTCTATCTGTGTCTTCGCCTCCGCGGCTATCTCTATACCCCGTGGTGTGACGGTTACATCGACTTTTTCCTTCGGGATGCCCGGCATCTCCACGCAGACTCTATATTCCTTTCCAGCATCGATCAGGTCTGCACAAGGCTCTCTCACATCCGGCAACTCGAATGAAGGGAATGTCAGTCTCGGCCAGCCAGCACGTACAGGCCAGAGCATAGACTCGAAGCCTCTCCTGAACTCATTGAACATTCGGTCAATCTCGCTCAGGAACTCTGACGGCTTCCAGGGAGCGATCTCGCCCTTCACGTTCTTCTTAACTGGAACCCTGACCAGGAGATCTCACCTCCACCTCAGTTTGAGCATCTCTACCTATATTCATTTCTGGATTTCCGATTCTAACGTGCTTCTCCTATCCCTGGCCGCTCATCACAGTCCTCTTTGCATCTTCGACGTAGTCAACCAGTGTCCACTTCTCGCGCTCTTGAAACCTGATATCGAGCCTTCGGTAGAAGTTCTCAGCGATAAGCCGCTCGATCGCTTTGGCTGCTGAACCGAAGAGATCCTTTAGTGTTTGAGTGAACCCCTCGGAGTTTAGTCCGAGGATGCGAGCCCTTT
>JAGTQV010000119.1 GCA_018397035.1 Candidatus Bathyarchaeota archaeon
CGCTGGGTTGAAGTGTAGGGGAGGGGTCTCAAAGGTCTTCGTCAGGGGTGAGCTCGTCTTCGAGGAAGGAGAGGTTACAGCGCCTGCAGGTGTAGGCACTCTACTGGAGGCGGTCCCGGAGTGAGGTTCCTCGCTGACGGAATGCTAGGGAATATCACCAGGTGGCTCAGGCTACTCGGCCATGATGTCGAGTATGAACCGGCAAAGGACGACAGGACGCTCTTGAACAGATCTAGGATCGAGGGTAGGGTGCTGATAACAGCCGATATGGAACTCTTCAGGCTGGCTAAGCGTCGAGGTGTGGATGCGGTCCTGGTGAAGGAGACATCGACAGCACAGACTCTGTCAAGACTATCCAAGAAGCTCAAGCTCCGGATCGATTTTGATGAGTTGGAGTCAAGATGTCCGACATGCGGCTCAACCATAGTGCGGGTCGCCAAGCCCTCTGTCAGAGAGAGGGTGCCGGAGGGGACCTATAGAAGATACATGAGATTCTGGGCGTGCACAAACCCTGCATGCTCGAAGATCTACTGGAGGGGAAGCCACTGGAAGAGGATAAGGAAGACGATAGCCGAGGCGAAGCAGGGGGGCGTGTGATGCCGGATATGCTGGACCCCAGCCGGGGTGATGCTCTCAGCCTGGAGGAGGGCAGGTTCCTTGTGAGGCTTGCCAGGGAAGCGATCTCAAAGTATCTGTTGGAGGGGATGGTTATGCAGCCGCCGGCCGAGACCCCTGAGAAACTCAAGAAGAGGTGCGGGGTCTTCGTGACACTTACAGGCCACAGCTCAGGTGAACTCAGAGGATGCATAGGCTACCCTGAACCGGTTGAGAGACTGGTGACCGCAACGATCAGGTCGGCGATAGAGGCTGCCACAGAGGATCCGAGGTTCCCCAGGGTATCCCTGGAAGAGCTGGAGAGAAGGTTGATAGTCGAGGTCAGCGTCCTGACTGAGCCTGAGGAGGTTAAGGCTCCGAGGAGGGAGGTGCCTAAGCACATACGTGTGGGCAAGGACGGGCTCATCGTCGGAAGAGGCCTCCAGCGTGGGCTCCTCCTCCCACAGGTTGCTGTTGAATGGGGGTGGGGGGCTGAGGAGTTCCTCACCCACTGCTGCCTGAAGGCCGGGCTGCCGCCTGATGACTGGCTGCTTGAGGACACCAAGATCCAGAAGTTCCAGGCAGCCATCTTCAAGGAGGTTGAGCCTAAGGGCCGTATTGAAAGGGTGGATCACGAGACATAAAGCCTATGAGGGTCTACGTCTCCCCCTGCGGCCTAGGCCTCGGCCACATCACGAGAACAGTCCCGATAGTTGAGGAACTCCACTCCAGAGGGGTAGAGGTCACATTCTCCACATACCTGGACGGCCTGGAGTACGCGAAGGCGAGAGGCTACCGCCTCGCCAGGACAGTTCCGATAAGCTTCAAGGTGAAGGCGGATGGGACCGTCGACTTCAAGCAGACAGCAGCAACGAGCGGGCTCTCGCTCGGCCTCAGGAGGTTTCTCAAGCAGGTAGTGGCCGAGATCCAGAACATGAAGAGTTTCAGGCCTGACATCGTCTTCTCTGACTCACGAGCTTCCTCGATCCTAGCGGCGAGGCTGCTCAGAATCCCGGTCGTCCTGATGCTTAACCAGTTCAGGGTGGAGATCGTGCGTAGGCCGAGCATCGGGAGGCTCAGCCTAATGGACAGGCTCTTCTTCCTCATCGCGAACATCTTCTGGATCTTCGTCAGAGGATTGATTGGTGAAGTCTGGGCGCAGAGCAGACTTATACTCATCCCTGACTTCCCGCATCCATACACCATCTCCATCAGGAACCTCGCGGTTCCCAGAAGGTACATGGGTAAAGTCAAGCTTGTAGGCCCTATAGTAGGCTTCACGCCGGAGAGGCTTCCATCAAGGGAAGAGATAGCAGAGGAGCTGAAGCTCCCCTTGAACAGGCCGATCGTTTACGTAGCCATCAGCGGCCCAAGGGTTGAGAGGACACATCTGAGAGAGTCCATCCTGAGCGTGCTCAGAGCCTCAACCCTGGACATGACCTTTATCATCTCATGCGGGATGCCGAATGGCAGGACTGAGCCGAGTCGATCAAGTAATCTGGTTGAGTATGAGTGGATAGATGACGAGACCCAGTCGAAAGTCCTTAAGGCCTCAGACGCCGTCGTGTGCAGGTCAGGCCACGGTATGATAGTGAAGGCTCTCACATTCGGTAAGCCTCTCCTGCTCATCCCGACACCAGACCATACAGAGCAGTACGGGAACGCTGAGAGAGCGGTTGAGCTGGGGGCGGCTTTGATGCTGGAGCAGAGGGTGCTGAGAACCGGTCTCCAGAGAACCCTGCACGCCATAGTCTCTTCGCCGACTCTTAGAGCAAGGGCTGAAGAGATAGGTGGGGCTGCGTTGAGACTCAACGCGATACCGGCTGTCGCGGATCTTTTGATGGGGGTCGCTGGTGATGAATCCGGCAGTGAATAGTCTGAGCAGACATGAGCTTTCAAGCTCATCTGTTAGTTCTGAAGGTGACCTCTAGTGGATGATTCAAGGACTGCCGGAAGACTTCCGAGAGTCATCCTCTTGGACCTTGACGGCACCCTGGTGGAGTTCTGCATCGACTATCTGGCGGCGAGGCGTGAAGCCCTACGGTTGCTCGAGGACCGGGGATACCTGAAAGAACTGAAACTCACACTCAGAGACAGCATATTCCACATGGACAGGGAGGTGGAGCGCCTCATCAAGTCGAGGGGTGAGGCGGCTGAGGGATACGATGAGATCCACGTGAGATTGATGGCGATCGTTGAGAGGTACGAGTCTGAAGCCGCGGAGAGGACTAGACTCCTCCCCAATGTGAGAGAGACACTTGAGGAGTTGAAGCGGATGGGCATGAGGCTTGTGCTCTTCACCGCTGACGGGGATGAAGCTATGAACACGGTCGTCGAGAAGACCGGTATAGGACATCTCTTCGACAGGCTGGTGTCGAGAGGCTCCTCTGTCGAGGTTAAGCCTCACCCGAGACATATCATCCAGGCCACAGCAGACTCGGAAGCGCGGCTTGGGGAGATAATGGTCGTCGGCGACAGCGTAGCCGACATAGTCTCAGGCAGACACGTAGGCGCGGTGACGGTCGGCGTGACGACCGGCCTGAACAGCGGGCGGGAACTCCTAGATGCGGGCGCTGACTATCTGATAGACTCCATCGCTGAGTTGCCATCGCTCCTGAGGGCGCTTAGGACTGAGCCGAGTCTTGAATCGACACGGGAGCAGGGCTGAGCAGCATCTCTTCCCGGTTCAGCGCCTGTTACCTGTTCTAAGCAGGGCTGCGAGTCGACTCCGGCTCGACTGGCACAGTGACAGAAGCGCCACGGCGGTTTGTGTCGAGTGAGGCTCACCACAGTCAAGTTCAGTCTGCAAATGCGACTCCGGTAGACTCTGCAATTCAGTATAGGCAACAGTGGATGCTCGACTCTCTCAACCTTGAAGAGTGAGCCGCCGTCGATGGTTGAGAGGATCAAGCTCAGTCTACTTGCTGGTCTTCTCATAGATCCTCCGGAGGGTCCAGCGGATGGCATTCTTAAGCTCCAGAAGCCTCTTCCCGTCACCGAAGTTATGGATGATCAAGGCCCTCAGGTTTCCATAATCCTCATCCATGTGGTATGTGAAAGCCTCAGCCTGTCTCTTCTTCTTATCCCTGCAGAGCTCAGCATCCCTGGCCTTCATGGGCTCAAGAACCTTCGCCACGAGGAACGCTCTCATAGGCGGTGAATCGACGTCGAATCTTAAGGACTCATTCGGTATGACGGTCAGGGTCTTCCCCTCCACAAGCATCTCACCAAGTCTAACTCCTCCAGCAGCCAGGATCTGCTCCTCCACAGGGAGGGCGGCCCCTCGCTCCGGCAGTGGGCGGTCTGGTGGTCCGATCCTCTCTGCAGGCAGTGCCACCCGCCTGAAACTCTTCTCGGCGAGCATGGTGTCGATCACCTCTAGGAAGGAGTTCAGCTCAGCGCTCTCCTTGGTAAGCTCTGCAACCCTCTTCTCAAGGTAGCTCTTCATCTCGGCGAGCCTCCTCCTGATATCCTCTTCACTCAAGCCGCGGCTTCAACCCTCCTCCAGCCCTACAGCCAAGGAAGAGATGCAGGAGAGAGTGGGCGGATTCTCCTCTACACATCGCGCAGAGACCACGGCGAACTCTGGGATTCTGCCGAGGAAGAGCAGGTCGGCTGAGCCATTGTTCAGCCTGGTCACGAGGGTCTTCCCCCAATACATCCCGACTGGAGTCTTTAATCCTAGGCTTGCGTTACTCCTCTCATTAAGCCTCACCTCGACAGCGTCATTCCTGGAGTGATCGATCTTGTCTTCATGATCGACGACGATCACCCTCAGGCTCTCCTGCATGTTGAGGTGTATCGGTCTGGCCGGCATTATGATCAGCCTCATCGACTCCGCGGGTGTCGGTTGTGGTGGTTGCTGAGCGATCTCGTAGAGTGGTGCAGTGAAGATGACAAGGATGAGTGCAGCAGCGAGGATCGCTCTCGTCAGCTCCTCGACATCCAGCCTCGACACGGGTGCCCCCGCATCATTTCTCTACGCAAGTAAATATCTTTTCGCATACCTTCTCCAGAACGTCCCCCCTGCACAATTGAATACGCCTAGGGTGTGGGCGGATACAACA
>JAGTQV010000118.1 GCA_018397035.1 Candidatus Bathyarchaeota archaeon
TGCTGCTAGGATAGCTGACAGGATCTGCATCGTCAAGGATGGATCTATAGTGGGTGAGGGCAGTCCGGCCGAGACCTTCTCGAACAAGGAACTGATGGATACAGCTGGGCTCGACCCGCCTGCCAGCATCCAACTCTACAACATGATCTATCATGGGGGAGGCGGGGGATCCCGCTCGAAGCCACCGCTGAAGATGGAGGATCTGGCTGAGAGGATAAGGAAAGACATCAAGATGGAGGCGCTCATGAGATCAGGGAAGGAGGCCCACTGAACCGGTCTGGTCAGCTCTGCTTCGACACGAGGAGGTCGTAGGCCTGCATGATGTTGGCGACCTCACGGACCTCTAGGCTGAAGCCCTGCTCTCTCAAGTATTCCTCTACACTGATCAACTCCGGCCTGGTGGTTATTATCGTGAGGCCTGGGGCCGGCTGACTCTTCTCGGTCCTGTAGGTTACGGCGGTTCTCTGTCCTGTCGGCACAAGGAACCTCTTCGCCCCGAACCTTGCTGCTGCAGCAGCCTTCTCTAATACTCCTCCTATCTTCCCCACACTGCCATCAGGGTTTATCGTTCCTGTGATGAACGCCGCCCCATCTACGGTCTGATTTCTTATTGCGGCTACAAGAGCGACTGTTATAGCTGCGCCGGCACTAGGCCCGTCCAGCACTTCAGTCTCACTGTCAGCCGTGACGGTCAGTATCACATCGCTGTCACGGAGGGAGAGCCCTGTCATATTCTCTGCAACAAGGATCGCCGTATTTGCACTCGTCTGAAGGTCTATCCCAATCTTCGGCCGTGTATTGATCAGTAGTCTACCCTCACCCTCACGAAGTTCCAGGTGGGCGGTCAGAACCACGCCTTCATAGGCGAAGCCGGATACTGGATCATTCACCTGACGGACTGCTACGATGTTAACCTCAGACCTGCCGACAGCGACGTCGCCGCCAGTCCTGTTCAGTCTCAGGATGCGTGAGTAGTATTCAGCCTGAGCCTTGTAGTAGGAGAGTTGGCTCTGGAGCATCGTAGTCTCCTGCTTGAGCGAGTTAACGGTCCTTGTCAGGTTCTGATTCTGATACGCGAGGGACGCGTATCGCGCATCAGGCGTCTTTATCCAGGGAAGACCGGACAGAACTATCGAGGCGAGTGCAGCATTAACAAGAATGCTTATGAGCAGTATGACCTTGAGTCTACTTTCTGTAGTAGTCATCTCAGACTCCATCTCAGCTACCGCCTCAACCGCTCAAACTTAAACTTTTTTCAAGACTCAATCTAGATCAGTCTGTATCCGGAAAAGATTAATCAACACGATCCTCCTAGACTACTCCGGGTTTCACGGATGCTTGAGGAGATACAGATAATTGAGGACACTCCCCTCTCCTCAGTCAAGTACTGCCTAGTCGGTATGCCTGACACTGGACTGACAGGCATGATCGCCGTCAGTCACATAGTCCATGCTCTGAATCTGCCTGAGATAGGTCATGTCGAGTCAGACCTCCTTCCACCGGTGATGGTGATTCATCAAGGCAACCCTAAGGTTCCGATGCGGCTCTTCGGAGACTCTAAACTGGCAGCCTTGACCTCTGAGACCCCGATAAACCTCGCAGCCGTAGGCCCGCTCTCAAGAGGCTTGGTGAACTGGGCTCTTTCAAGAAAGGTCATGGTCCTAGTCTCCATCAGCGGTATCGCAGTCCAGAATAGGATAGAGATCGAGACGCCTCAGGTCTTCGGTATCTCAACAACCAAGCGCGGCAGGGAGATGCTGGAATCATCGAAGATACCTGTCCTCGAGGAAGGATTCATGGTTGGACCCCACGCCATGGTCCTGCGGGAGTCCCTCACAAAAGGCCTGACTAACATAGTCCTCCTCGCCCAGTCACACTCACAATACCCAGATCCAGGAGCCGCGGCCTCTGCAATATCAGCCGTGAATAAACTCCTCGGACTAGATGTTGATGTTAAGGAGCTTCTTGACGAGGCTGAGGAGATAAGGGTCAAGACCCGTGAGCTGATGCAGCGGACGGCCAGGTCACTGCAGGGGATGGCGAAGACTCAGGAGCAAGAGCTGCCTGCCATGTATGGTTAGGAGGAGATCTGGAGATGTCGAGAAGACCTAGGAGACTGATCGATATATTCGATGAGTTGCAGCGGGAGTTCGAGGAGGCCTTCGAAGGGCTATTCTACGGCCACTCGATGTGGGACTCTGCAACCGGCAGACTCGAGCCGCTCACAGACGTGACTGAGACACTTGACAAGTTAGTCGTGACAGTAGATCTCCCGATGGTTCGCAAGGAGGATATCCACCTGACCGTGGAGGAGGACTACCTGAAGATCGAGGCTCCGCTGGAGCGCTGTGTCAAGTATGAGCGTTGGGGGATCCAGAGGGGCTGTGAGTTCAGATCATTCTACAAGATCCTGAAGCTTCCAACCAAGGTCAACCCTGAAGAGGCGAGGGCAAAGTTCAAGAGTGGTGTACTGTCGATAGAGCTGCCGAAGACTATCAAAGGCCACAAGATCAAGGTGGAATGACGCCGCCGACTCAGCGGACGCCGCTTTTCGAGCATCCACTATTCACGAGATCCCGAATGGAACGCGGACAGAGTCTTGCGTCTGCTGACTCGAGGAAATAGAGCTTGACAGGCCGCGTATCCCTTGTGAGTGGTGATGAGCTGCAGACCTATGATCTCGGGCCGACCCATCCACTCAGGCCTGAAAGGATCAAAGTGGCCTTAGCCCTCATGAGGTCATATGGCCTCCTAAACTCAGTATCACACCTGCAGCCTAGACTCGCAACCGACAGTGAGATCCTCCTCTTCCATCTAGCAGAGTACCTGGAAACAGTTAAGGAGTACAGTAGCAGAGGCTACGGTCTGCTCGATGCCGGCGACACCCCAGCCTTCAAGGGGTGCTATGAGGCTGCAGGATGGGTTGTAGGCGCCTCACTCGTAGCTGCGGAGGCCGTGATAAATGGTGTGTCGACACATGCCTTCAACCTCAGCGGAGGACTGCATCATGCTCATCCAGATAGAGCCTCAGGCTTCTGCATATTCAACGACCCAGCGATATCGATCAATTATCTGAAGAAGAACTATGGCATCAAGAGGGTAGCCTACGTAGACATAGACGCGCATCATGGGGATGGGGTCATGTATGGATTCTACAGCGACCCGTCAGTCCTGGACATAGACCTTCATGAGGACGGCCGCTACCTGTTCCCAGGAACCGGATCTCCAGAAGAGATAGGTAAAGGGGATGCAGCAGGACTTAAATTCAATGTGCCGCTTCCCCCAGGAACAGCTGACGACGTCTACCTTGAAACCTTTGAGGAGATCGTGCCTCCAGCCATCAGGGGCTACAGTCCAGAGCTTATCATGCTGCAGTCAGGCGCAGACTCTCACAGAGGCGACCTCCTCTCACACCTCTCCGTCACCGCAAACGTATACTACCAGGTAGCCTCCAAGATTCATGACCTAGCTCACGAGCTCTGTGACGGCAGAGTCATCGTCTTCGGAGGCGGCGGTTACAGGCTCTCGAACGTGGCCAGATGCTGGACTAGCGTCCTAAGCGCATTCACCACGACCAGTATTCCAAACGAGCTTCCTATAGACTGGCAGATGTACTACAGGTCGATCGCCGGTGAAGAGGCTCCAACCCTTCTCATGGAATCGGCTGAGAAAAGCGAGGAGGAAACTGGAAAAAGGCTGGCAGAGGTTTTGAGTGAGCTTAAGAGGATGATTCCTGCCAGCAGACGCCGGTGAACCAGACAGCAGCCCCAAGCATACGCCAAGATACACCCCTCCCCCCCGTCATCTAATGCTGATACACTCCACGAATCGCAGCGCACCGTGAAGCCTTAGTTGCTGCAGGATCGTCCTGGAGCTTGTGAATGGTGGGAGGTTCCTCCGGCCAGCTGCTAATCGGTTTTGCACCGGTTTCGCCGGATCCTCAGCTACTGGCAGACGGAGCGGGATGCGTGGTTGATAATCTATCCGCCGCCGATGGAGAAACCAGATGCTTGAAACCCTGGGTTAGTCGCCGCCGCAGCATCCCTGGACCTCCGATTCTGCAGGGCGGCTCTTCAAGGAGCGAATAAGGTTATCTACACGCTCTAGGCATCTCTGTAACTCAGGAATGGAATCGGCAGCAGGATCACCTCAAGTAAATCCTAGATCTGGGGGCCAAGGTGGGTCTGTTGTGTATCGGTACCCTCCACGCCCCCACACTATCTACCTGAACATAACAAACCGGTGCACAAACAGCTGCATTTTCTGTGTGAGGAACTACTCGCCTGGACTCTCAGGGTACAGGCTCTGGCTTGACAGGGAGCCTAGCATAGACGAGGTCTGGAGGGAGATCCAGGAAGAGATCAAAGAATCAGATGATGAAGTCGTCTTCTGCGGGTTTGGAGAGCCTACTATCAGGCTCGACGTAGTTCTCGAACTGACCAAGAGACTGAAGAGGCAGAATCCTGACATAAGGATCCGGTTGAATACAGACGGCCTCGCTCAACTCAGATATAAGGGCCGGAACGTCGCGGAGGAACTGAGAGAGGCAGGTGTAGATTCAATATCTATAAGTCTGAACGCTGAGAACAGAGAGAAGTATGATATGTTATGCAGGCCTTCACTTGAGGGCTCATATGAAGCCGTCCTGGCTTTTGCTAGAGATTGCAGAAGATACTTCCCCCAGGTAACG
>JAGTQV010000122.1:0-4156 GCA_018397035.1 Candidatus Bathyarchaeota archaeon
CTTTCCTTGGAACCATAACGATCAGTCTCGAAACCATGAAGTTCCTAGCTACAGATATTGTGGATAGCTTACACTCTCAAGGGATGAGAAACGCGGCCTTACTGCTAGGACACTTAGGATCAGCTCAGCTTCTCAGTCTAGAGCTCTCAGCCCAAGAACTTCTGAAGAGGTATCGAGACATCAACCTTGCAATCGTCAGGTTCCCTGAGATACTGAAGAAACTGCTGGCGGGTATTGTAGATGAGCCGTTCGGCCACGCCGGCTAGGTTGAGACATCCATAATGATGGCCCTATTCCATGAAGAGGTTAGGACGGAGGAGGCCAAAAGAGAGATCCCATTTTCCCTTCATGTAGTCGCAAGGGATCAAGGAATATTAATAGAGTCAGGAATCACCGGCGACGCTACAAGGGCAACTCGCGGAAAGGGTGAAATGATGCTCAAACTTCTTGTAGACGAGATCTCGAACCTCACTTTCCAGCTTGAGAGTTGCGCACAGCCGAAGAATGCCTGAGGGACTGGTCCGATGAAGATCATCAGCTATGAGACCAGGCGATCCATAGTCTATAGGATAGTCAGCGGCGACTTGAATTCCGCGCTTGAGTTGCTGAGCACCGAATACGGCGTAGCCCCTCCAGCATTCAGGGTCGGTACAGTCAAAGGCCACAGGAATGTGGCGGCCTGCTATCAGGAGAGGCAAGGAACTATCGTATTCTCCAGTAGGGAGATCCTGAGAGACCCGTCGGTGGTTCTGCATGAGTTCTACCATCACCTGATCGCATCGAAGACGTTGAAGGGGGGAGGAAACGACAAGAATGCTGAGAGGTTTGCCAGGCAGTTCCTCTCCGCCTTTCCTAGTCTAGAATAGGTCTTGCTGGCGTCTCTACACTCTTGCGGCATCAGACGTCTTGTCCAGCAGCGTAAGTACAGCCATAGAGTCTTCGACAGGCCAGTTTATGAACTCGACAAGTATCCCGCCGAAAGTCTTTGGGTGGATGAAGAAGCATCTGCTGTCTCTGCTCACCACCTTGAAACCCCTCTCCTCGCATCTCTTCGCCCAGTAATCGAGGTTATCGACTTCAAAGCAGAAGTGATGTATCCCTTCGCCGTGCTGTTCGATGTATCTTTCAATCGTCTGGTTGCCGTGTGGATAGACCATCTCGAGGTAGGCGTTACCGACAGGAAGGAAGGTGACGTCGACACCTTGATCCTTGTTATACCAAGTGCGTTCAGTCAATCCTATAAACCCTGTAAGCAGGTTCTTTATCGCATCTGTCCTCACGACTATTCCAACATGGTGGAACCTGATCCTTCTCTTTGTCTCTTCATCCATGTTACTGGCTCCTTCCTATTCTTGGATCTTCAGTATCTCGACGAGTTTGTTATCCCTCCATCTGATCAGTTCTTGGAGGGTCTTCTCCTTCACCATGGGCAGTTGCTCAACGCCTTCTATGGCTTTCTTCGCTGCATGGTATGGCATGAGCTTCCAGTCCTCCATGGTCTTCCAGTACTCGTTGAAACCATGCTGGATCGTGTCTATGTGGTACTTCAAGCCGCCAGGGCCGCCGCCGAGGTGGAGTGTCAGGAAGGGACCCATTATAGCCCATCTTGCTCCGGGCCCAGCCCTGACAGCCCTGTCAACATCCTCTACAGACGCTACACCATTGTATACCAGACTCAAGGCCTCACGCCATAATGCAGCCTGTATCCTATTCCCTATGAAGCCGGGAACCTCTTTCTTCACGACTACAGGCGTCTTGTCTAGTCTCTCCATCAGGTCGTATGTCGCCTGGACAGTCTCTTGGGAGGTCTTCTCTCCTGGTACAAGCTCAACAAGCCTCAGTAGCAGTGGGGGGTTCCACGGGTGGGCGACTATACACCTCTCAGGCTTCCCGGTGGCTTTCTGGATCTCCGTCATTAAAAGGCCTGATGAGCTCGTCGCTATTATCGCCGAGTCGTTCACTCTGTCAACCTCTGAGAAGATCTTCTTCTTCACCTCATAGCTCTCGAAAGCGGACTCTTGGACGTAGTCGGCTCCTCGAACACACTCAGGCATCTCTGAGGTGATCTTTATCCTGTCCAGGGCTGCCTCCGCATCCTTGTTGGTGATCAAACCTTTCTCGGAAAGAAAGTCTAAGCTTGCCTTTATCCTCTCCATCGCACTCCTTAGCAGGTCTGGTCTCACATCATAGACTGAGACATCGTAGCCCTTCGTTGCGAATAGAGTTGCCCAGCTGTGACCGATCGTACCGGCCCCGACACAGGCGATACGCTTTATCTTCAACGCTACCCCTTCCCATACTACGAATAGAATCGGTATATGAATTGTGATGTTGAATCTAGTCTTCCCTGTTTGTGAAGTCGTAGCAGAGAATAAATAGGGATCGTGTAATGCTCTACTTAGGAATTTTGAAGATGGATAATAGGAATTCAATTCTCAAGGCTGCAAGGCTCATGGTGACTGTGGGGGCGATAATAATGATAGTCTTAGGTCTGCTCAGTATTCTGGGGCGAGCCTTGTCACTACCATTCTATCCTCCGGCAAATATCTCAGCGATAGTTTATGTCCTCGTCTCCCTAGTCGCAGGCATAGCAGCCTTGCTCCTCAGCCCAAAAACTGGCGTCCCGCAATGGACCCTGATCCTGATCGTGATCGGTATAGTTGGCGGCGGCCTCGGCGGCCTCCTAGTTTTGATCGGAGGAGTCGCCGCTCTCATCGCAAAGCTTACCTGAAGGGCGGGGCTTGATACGAGTATCATCGAATTCCGATGACGAGTCCGTCTCAGCCTCCTGCTTACCTCTCCTCGATCTAAGATAGATCGCGACAGACAAGGCGACCAAGACAGCAACAAGGACTATGGGGATGTAGCCTGAAGGATCCCATAATGTGTAGCTTTGCAGCTGGGATCTAGCGATGTTCCCGCCTCTGTCCACAGCTATGATCTCATACTTCACCGTCGAACCGGAGGGCTGACCTGGAATTGTGCCAGTCCAAGTGCCATTCCAGTCCGAACCCGAAGTGAGCTGCAGACTTCTGAAGGTCCAGTCGCCGTTGTTGACTGTGTAGTTCACTGCAACCTTGCCGAGACCGGTCTGGAGGTCCGTAACGTTAACGGTTAACTCTACAGACTCCTGTGCAGTCGGAATCGTAGGGTTCCTCAAGACCCCTGATATCACAGGCGACTCCTCGTCCTGCGGGATCAGTGCGCCGAGCTGCCGGGCCTGACCAACGGCTCTGCGGATAAGTGAGAGACTCCTTTCCAGACTGCTCTCATCCCCTGATGAGAAGTACTCCCTAAGCTCCTCTACACTTTCAAGATTAAGCCCCACTACTTCAATGAAGCTCCAGTGATATCGCTCCCACTTGGGAGGAGGGGTTAAGCCTTCAGCCCTGCCTGCGACCTCTTGGAATCTTGGACTCAGCGCATCCACCTGAGCTACAGCATCCTCAGGCAAGATCTTCTCCTCGGCATAGTTCATGTGAATAATGTTCAGTCTCTCGTTAAGGGCGTCTAGGCTTCGAAGGACTGACTCAACCTGGTTCCTGTAGTCAGTCCAAGGGGCTGCCGAGGCACCTACGATCTGAGTGAATCCGGCAAGCAGGACGATCAAGATGCCGCAGAGCCCTCTTGATAGGCTCCTTCTGCTCTTCCCATAACACAATAATCATCGACCAAGATTAGTGTTGCGCGGTTCAACTACTAAAGTCTGTCAGAGTTGGGATAGGCACTCCAGTCGGAGGCAGGCAGCCCCGCTGTCCCATCAAAACCGATATTAGCCTATCCTAGTATAGGATACAAATCCTTAAGGAGATCAGCCTCCAGCCCTGTTGGTGTGCAGAATGGTCGATGGCTCAGTACCGATCAAGAAGATACTGGTCCCAACAGACGGCCTTGCCCATTCAACCAAAGCCTGCCAGTACGCGGTCAGCCTGGCCAAGATTACTGGAGCTGAAGTGATAGGCGTCCATGTCCTCCCAAACCAAGTCTCTAGGATATTCGAGGAAAGAAGACATACTGGAGAGATCTCACATGACTTTGCCGGCCAATACCGAAAGGAAGGTGAAGAGTACCTCAGACAGGTTGAGAGACTCTGTTCCAGAGAGATGGTCAGATCCCGGACTATGCTACTTGAAGGCTACCCACCTGAGGAGATACT
>JAGTQV010000122.1:4165-4528 GCA_018397035.1 Candidatus Bathyarchaeota archaeon
TCAGAAGGAGAATGTGGACCTCATCGTCCTGGGCGTGCGCAGGCGAAGCACCTTCGAGAGGCATTTCGGGATAAGCACCTCAGACAAGATAATCCTCAACGCATCCTGTCCGGTAACAGTCATAAATACGCCGTGGTGACTGCTGGCCGGAACTGACACGAGCAGAATCTTGGATGACGCTCAACTCTTAAATGTGACTTGCCGGGATCGTCGAGTGAGGTAGGATCTTGGATCAGTGTGAGATTTGCGCTCAGGGGCTGGAGAAGCTTGAGGAATGTCCCTACTGCAAGAAACATCTCTGCCCCAGTTGCTATGTGCAACATATGAACTGGGAAAAGCAACATCAAGACTGGAGCCTTTATC
>JAGTQV010000120.1:0-4466 GCA_018397035.1 Candidatus Bathyarchaeota archaeon
ATTTCGTCGGCGAGGCTACGGGATACAAGATACCCCCTAACAAAGCGATAGTGGGGGATTACGCTTTTGCTCATGAGTCTGGGATCCACGCGCATGGCGTACTGAGTAATCCACTTACATACGAACTCTATCCGCCGGAGCTTGTTGGTAACCGGAGGCGGTTGACGATAGGGAAGCAGTCCGGGAGGGCAGCGATAAAGAACAAGATGGAGGAGATACTTGGCAGCCAGGTGGAGAAGGACGGGCATATCCTCGATAACATAGTGGTAAGGATAAAGAAGATCTACGAAGCCGGTCGGAAAGCCTCACTCAGCGATTCTGAGTTCAGGCAGATCCTGAGAGAGGCTGGACTTTTAGAGGGCTGATCAGTCTGGGCTGCCCCTCAGAATTCTTGAATCCTCCTTGACTGTGGTCAAGACGAGATGAGTGACTGTACGCTCAACATTAGGCATGGCTAGGAGAGATTTGACGAACTGGCTGAGTTCACCTCTACTCTTGAATTTGCAAATAATAATCGCATCGGTCTCCCCAGTCACGTCATAAACCTGATGGACCATCGGGTTCTTGGCGACCTCTCGCTCAACATCGAGGAGTCTGCCTTTGGAGACGACAAGCTCGATCACCGCAGTCTCGTAGCCCAGTCTCTTCAGGTCGATGATCGCAGAGTAACCGAGGATAATGCCTCTCTCTTCAAGCGCTCTCACCCTGTTTATTACGGTAGCTACAGAAGCTCCTACTTTCCCGGCTAGCTCTCTGAAAGATCGCCGGGCATTCCTCTGCAGCTCGTGGAGCAATTTACGGTCCAGTTCATCTAGCTCCTCAATCAATTGACATCTGTCAAGAAGTTTTGAGCCAAGAGGATAAATGTTTATCTCAATGATGAGATCTGTGACATGCGTTGCTTGGCTCATGGAGCAGGATAGGAATGGTACATCGGGGAGGAAGACACGCCATAACTGACCGGTCGAGAAGGGACGGCGCCTTTGCAAGTTCACTGAGGAACAGTAAGGTCGCAACTCGGCGAGTCGGGAGTATGAGTGACAGAACGCAGAGGCCGGATACTATACTCGTGCTGGACTTCGGCAGCCAATACACACACCTCATAGCCAGAAGGGTCAGGGAGCAAAAAGTCTACTCAGAGGTCGTCGCACACGACACCACAGTAGAAGAGATTAAGTCTAAGGCGACTGATATGAACGTGAAGGGGCTGGTCTTTTCAGGAGGGCCTTCAAGCGTCTACAGCCCAGACGCTCCAAGCTGCGACATGAGAATACTTGAAATGGCTTTGCCGATACTCGGGATATGCTATGGCCATCAATTGATAGCGAAGAGAGCTCTAGGCAAAGTCAGACCTGGGAAGAAGAATGAGTATGGGATCACCTATGTCTCCGTGGACAGGCCAGTCGGCATACTGAAGGGCATGAGCAAGACCGAGAGGGTGTGGATGAGTCATCGTGATATCGTCACAGAACTCCCAGAAGAATACGAAACCCTGGCGCACTCAGACAACTGTCCTGTCGCGGCCTTCCAGTGTAAACTGCGCCCGATATATGGAATACAGTGGCATCCGGAAGTCGCTCATACAGAAAAGGGCACCTTAACTCTCAGAAACTTCATATTCGAAGTCTGCAAGTGTACGCCGAACTGGATGGTGGAAGACTGCATCGAGAAGGCGATCAGAGAGGTCAAGAATACGGTAGGTCAAGCAAGGGCGATAGTCGCACTGAGCGGTGGAGTAGACTCAGGCGTAGCCGCAGCGATAGCCTCGAAAGCTATCGGCAGGAATCTGAGCGCCGTCCTAGTCGACCACGGCTTGATGAGAGACGGTGAGCCGGAAGTTGTCAAGTCGATCTTCAGCAAACTCGAGATGAATCTTATTGTTCTCAACGAAAAGGAGCGGTTTCTTAAGAAACTTCGAAAAATCAAGGATCCAGAAGAGAAGCGGAGGATAATAGGTCGGGAATTCATGCGTTCATTCGAGAGGGCTTCAAAGGCCCTAAAGGCCGACTACCTGATCCAAGGGACGATATACCCTGACAGGATAGAGTCGGGATTCAGAAAGCACTCAGACAAAATAAAGACACACCACAACGTAGGAGGCTTACCGCATACACTAAAGTTCAAGACTATAGTCGAGCCGATAAGAGACCTCTACAAAGACGAGGTTCGGCTGATAGCTCAGCAGATCGGCCTACCAAAGGAGGTCTGGCTAAGACAGCCCTTCCCAGGGCCTGGGCTCGCAGTCAGGATAGCCGGCGAAGTCACACCAGAGAAGCTGGAGATACTGAAGAGAGCTGACCGGATTGTAGACGAGGAAGTAAGGAAGTCTGGTCTTTCAGGGAAGCTATGGCAATACTTCCCAGTACTTACAGATACGAGGAGTACAGGGGTTAAGGGTGACGCAAGGGCCTACGGATACGTCGCAGCTATTCGAGCAGTGGAGAGCTTAGACGGCATGACCGCAAGCTTCGCAAGGCTTCCGTACGAACTTCTGGAAACGATATCCTCAAGGATGACGAACGAGATACCTGAAATTGCCCGCGTAGTCTATGATGTCACTCACAAGCCGCCTGCAACCATCGAGTGGGAGTAGTCGAAAGCCTGCCTCAATTCTACATGGAGCATTTCCTCCGGCGCATGTGACGTTTTGCTGTGCACCGATCTGAGTGCGAGGCAGAAGGTCGAAGGATCCTCTGAGGAGGATCTGATTGTATTACAGGCGCAAGGAAGGAGATAAATACTAGTTCGCTACCTCACTTGCCAACATCCCCGCAAGAAACAGGAGAATAGCCCAGTTGTGGGTGGAACTCCTTACCTCACTACCATTCGCCCTCCTCGCCTCACTTATGACCGCGCTATTACTCTACTGGTATGGGGGTCGAATCTCGGCAAGAGGGGCCCAGATCCCGGGTAAGCTCTCTCAGTACGCTTGTGGCGAAGAGCTTCCTGCCGAGAAGCTTCAGGTCAATGTCGAACGTTTCTTCGTCTATGCAGTCTATTTCTTGGTCTTTGACATACTTGCCTTCATGCTGGCTACCAGCCTAGGGAATCTCGGCCTCATTCCGGTACTATACGCCGTCATCACCCTCCTTGCCGTCATCTTGCTCCTTCCAATGCTCGAGATCAGAATGAGCTGAAGTTCAATGAACCTTGTTAGATGGTCAAGAATAAGGTCGCCGTGGGTCTTTCACTTCAATGCAGGCGGCTGCAATGGCTGTGACATAGAGATCTTGGCAGCCCTGAACCCACGCTACGATATTGAAAGGTTCGGGATGATCCTGCGTGGGAGCCCCCGTCACGCCGACGTACTGCTGTGTACAGGCACGGTGACGAGGCAGATACGTAACAGGCTCCAGAGGATCTACGAGCAAGTGCCGGAGCCGAAATTCGTGATGGCACTTGGAAACTGCGCCTGCACTGGAGGCGTATTCCAGAACTGCTACAACGTCCACGAAGGCGTAGATAAAGTCGTGCCTGTTGACGTCTATGTCCCAGGTTGTCCACCTAGACCGCAGGCGATCATCGATGGGGCCGTCAAACTGCTGACGAAACTCTCAAAGAGTTGACCGTGGAGTGAACGAGACATACAGAGAAGAAGAGATCGCTCAATTCCTCAAGACTAGGCTGGCGGAGAAACTTCTGGAGGTCAGAGTTCAGAAGCGTCGCAGAGTCTTCGCAGTAGTCATGCCTTCGGCACTTGAGGATGCTGTCAGGCTCCTGAAAGACCGGTTCAACATGAGGCATGTCTCAACAGTCACAGGTGTCGATCTGGGCAAGAAGATAGGTGTCTACTACCATCTTATGGGGAGAGGTGAGGCAGACAGCTCAGAGATCGTCCTATCATTAAGAGCCGACACCCCGAAAGACGAGCCTAAACTTCCAACAATATCCCGCCTGATTCCTGGAGCATCATTCTATGAGCGGGAGGTCCACGACATGTTCGGTGTAGTCTTCGAGAGCCATCCTGACCTGTCCCCCCTCGTTCTGCCTGAGGGCTGGCCTGAAGGCCTTTACCCGCTCAGGAAAGAATGCACTCTCGACCATATACGGTCGGAAATAAGCAAGAGGCATGGTGAGGGCAAATGAGTGAGGCGGTCTTCACAGTTCCCGTCGGTCCACAGCACCCAGCGCTCAAAGAGCCTGAGAACCTCATGATAAGCGTGGACGGGGAACTCGTCGTCGACGTGAAGATAAGGCTTGGCTACGTCCATAGGGGCGGAGAGAAAGCCTTCGAGTCGAGGAACTACAATCAGGGCCTGTACCTGGTCGAGCGGATATGTGGCATCTGCGCTATGGCACACCAACTGTGTTATGCAAACAATATTGAGGCGCTCCTCGGCGTCTCTATTCCAAGAAGAGCAGACTACATACGCACCATCATCGCTGAGCTTGAGAGAATGCACAGCCATCTCCTCTGGGTGGGGGTGGCGGGTCACGAGGTCGGGTGGGACACGCTCTTCATGTAC
>JAGTQV010000120.1:4489-4631 GCA_018397035.1 Candidatus Bathyarchaeota archaeon
ACTAGACCTGATGGAACTCGCAACAGGCAATCGGGTTCTACACGCCACAAACGCCATAGGCGGGGTCAGGAGAGACCTGACGCCGGAAGTGATCAGCAAAATATCCAAGGGCATGAGGCAGCTTGAAGATCGCGTGAAGTAC
>JAGTQV010000012.1:0-11700 GCA_018397035.1 Candidatus Bathyarchaeota archaeon
CTTCTGGCCTCACCGTCGATTGATAGTGTGATGAGGAAGCCGGCGTTATGGAATCCCTCCCCAAGCTTACTCGAGGACAAAAGCTTGACCTGCCGACCTAGTAGCTGGGAGAAATAGGCCTCTAACATCTCAGACTTGATGACATAGCAGGCATCGCCGACCTGGAAAGTCTGGTTCATTGCCTAATGTGCACCCTGCCCGATTGCGTGCAGCCGCACCTCTGTGAACCGGGATGGGGGGGCCCCCCTACCCCTAGGGGGGGGTCTACCAACATTCGAGGATGCTGACTTCAAGAGCGAGGCCTCCCAGGGCTATAACCCATACCTCCCTTATTAGGGTCTTCAGCATATCTTGGAACGGTTCGATTGGTAACCCTGAAGAGAGAGGGGTGGGCTGTCTGGGTCACTGGGTTACCAGGCAGCGGCAAGTCGACAACAGCAAATCTTCTCAGGGAGGCACTCTCCAAGAGGGGGATCCAGTCCCAGATCCTATCCTCTGACGCTCTCAGAAAATCACTGACACCGAAACCGACCTATACACTTCAGGAGAGGGACATAGTATACCGCGCTATCACGTTCATAACCAAGATATTGACCGATAACGGTTTGAACGTCATAATTGATGCGACTGGAAACATGAGGCGATACAGGGACGTCTGCAGAGCGCAGGTCAACCGATTCATCGAGGTGTATCTCAAATGTCCACTGGAGGTTTGCATGGAGAGGGAAGAGTCGAGGAAAGAGACGTTTCAAGCACCGAGAGGCATATACCTGAAGGCTAGGGCTGGAGAGAGCAGGAATGTTCCAGGCCTAGGAGCTCCATACGAGCCGCCGGAGAACCCGGAGGTAATCGCAGACTCCCAGAACCAGTCACCGGAAGAGATCGTCCAGCTGATAGTTGCCAGACTGTTAGGGGGCTCTGCTGGATCTCCTCAACCGTAGTCCCAGCCCAGTATCCGGGTGGCCTAGACCGGTCTTTGACTGAGATCTCAATAATCTCTGAAAAGATTAAAAGGGGTCAAAGGTAAGTCTCTGCTTCTGAATGATTCAGAGCAGAGGCATTGAAGGGGAAGACTGTTGTCTCAAGACAGACCTTTCACAGCCAAATCCTTCTACGACTTCGTCAGAGAGAAGGTCTTGATGGGTTGTATCTGTCAAGACTGCAAGACCATCATGGTTCCTCCAAGGATGAGTTGCATAGAGTGTGGAGGTGAGAGGCTTAGATGGTCTGAACTGAGCGGGAAAGGCTCGCTTGAGACCTTCACCATCGTCCACGTAGCCCCGGCCTTCCTTAAGGATAAGGCTCCCTATGCAGTAGGCATAGTCAGGTTGGAGGAGGGGCCGATGATAACGGCTAGACTAGTCGGTCTGGATGTTCTGAAGCCTGAGACCTTCAAGATAGGCATGCCAATGGTTGTGGGCTATGCTGATGAGGGAGGGAGGCCGCTTCTCGTCTTCAGACCGGCTTGATCCCCAGCCGCCATAACACTAATACTGCAAACAGGATTCTCTTGATAACTCAACTTCGAGTATTTATTCTGAAATATGAGTGTCTCACAGGAACACTCACACCCCTAGTTCTGGATGTATGCAGAAGAGCCATACAGGTTGCTCCTCAACAGTTCATAGCGGCAACCGATCCTTTGTCTTTTTGACAGATTCCTTTTACAAATTCTCAAGTCTTCACATGAGGAATGAGTTCCCAACAAGAAAGTTTGTGTAATAAACATATGCACAGGAAATGATCTATGGGACGGGACATAATCAAGAACTGGGAAGACAGAGAACCCCCCATCAACCTCTCCAGGCTGTCCAGTCACATCCGCCCCCAGATGCCGCTCAAAGAGAAGATATCTCAGTCAGTATACAGGCTGAAGGTTCAACAGAGCAAACTCGAGAACTCAGCCCTCAAGATGCAAAGGCACGACAGAAACCTCTTCGACAAGTGTATCGCAGCCCAGATGGCTAGAGACACATCCCGAGCAGCACTCTATGCGAGTGAGTGCGCAGAGATCAGAAAGATGGCCGCTACAGTCCTGCGGTGTGAACTCGCCCTCGAGAAGGTGATTTTGAGGTTGGAGAATATCCAGCTATTCGGTGAAACAGCAGCGATGCTTGGGCCAGTGGCAAAGGTCGTCAAGTCTATCAAGTCCCAGATCAGCGGTCTTATGCCTGAGGTCTCATACGCCCTCGGCGAGATCGGTGAGACCCTCAACAACGTATGCATAGAGGTCGGTGAGGCTACTGGCCAGCAGTACGATGAATCCTACTCCGACCCTGAAACACAGCAGATACTCAACGAGGCTTCAGCCGTTGCTGCACAGAGAATGAATGAGAGGTTCCCGGACTTGCCGAAGGTCGCGATCCCGGCAGGCTCGAAATACTCTGAAGCCACTGGATCACAGTAGAGTCAGCCCTGAGGTTAAAGGATCATGGAGCTCACGATGGATGACCTAAGGAAGTTCATAGGCAGGGCAGTGAAGGACCCTCATGGGAGAGACCTCGGCAGGCTCGTCGGGTTGACCTCCAACATCAAGGGTGAGATAAGCAATGCGAGCATAGAGCTTCACAACGGGGATTTCGCTGAGTTTTCAAGCAGATACCTCTTGGTGAACGGCATGAACCTGGTCCTGATGGAGGAATGGGTTGCGGAGGCAGACGAGTTGACCAGAGAACTCGACCTGCTCAGACGCAGAGACCATGCGCTGAATGAGTTACTCACAAGTGGGGACGTCGATAGGGGGATGTACGGCCAGCTGAAGGAACAGTTCAGACAGGCCAGAGACACCCTCTTGGCAAGGAGTGATGCTGTTATACAGAAGCTTGCAGAACGGCTGCAGAGACTCGAAGCACAGAAGAAGATCATACAGTCACTGATGGCGAACAACAAGATGCACTATACTTCTGGCGAGATAGACGAGGAGGCGTACAGCCTAGCGAATGAGTCGATCCAGAACGGGCTGCGCCGCTGCTCATCCGAGAAGAAGATCGTGGACGAGGCGATCAACAAGCTCATAGCCTCAAGAGACAGCGCTGAAGATGTGGGAGTGGAAAGGCCTGGAGTGGAGGCCAAGCCCGTTCCAGCCCAGGAGGAGCCTGGGCCACCGACGAAGAGCATCGACCTCGCAAAGACCGGTGGCCCACGAGACATAGTCATAGTCAGAATGGAGCCGTAAGAGGGATCGACTATCCTCCTGTCCAGAAAGAGAGGGTGGGGGATAACGATCACGCCTTCCCTCAAGGAGCGGCTCTCGGACATCCTATACAAACTGAATGCCCAGAAGGACAAGCTCGACCAGACGACTGAGAGACTCTACCAGAGAGACGACGAGATCTTCCAGAGATGCATAGGCGCACAGATGACAGGGGATGAGAACCACGCCAAGATCTACGCCAACGAATGTGCAGAGATCAGGAAGATGTATCTCACAGCCAAGAGCGTCCAGCTTGCACTTGAGAAGGTCATCCTCAGACTCGAGACCGTGGAACAGTTCGGCGAGGCACTCATCCAGCTAGCACCTATAATGGAAGTCGTCAAGGCGACTAAGAAGGAGATAGTCGGGCTCGTCCCGGAGGTTGCAGGCGAGCTGGAAAGGGTTACATCAATACTCGACGACGTGAGCAGAGAAGCTGGTCAAGTCCGCCAGAGCGATCTGGATGTGAATGTCACAGGTGAAGAGGCGAGGAGGATACTTGAAGCCTCAAGGAGGATCGCGGATGAGAAGACACGTGAGAGATTCCCTGAACTACCATTCCCAGATCTTGAAACGGCTTCTTCTTTGAGCAGCTCCAGAAAGGTTGAAAGGGGATCGCCCCTCCTCCTCGAACAAGTCCTCTCATACATAGAATCTCATAATGGGAGAGTATCAGTCTCCAAATGCGCTAATGCCCTCTCGACGACTCCTGGAGACGTGATGAAGGCAATAGACCAGTTGAGAGAAGAAGGTAGACTCGCCGTGGAGTGGGAGAAAGAGTGAGTGACGGAGATTCTCAACCGGACATCTAGCAGGTGTAGATCTTGTCTGCCTCTGAAGAGCTCGAGAGAATAGCGGTGAAGCATGCGACAGAAGCTACACAGCTGGATAAACAGGGATCAAGAGGCCTAGCCATAGCGAAGTATCAGAGAGCAGTGGAGATCCTTCTGAAACTCTGCGCTCTCTATCCGAACTCTTCCCAGAACTACTTCTACATGGAGCATGTGGACTCCTACAGAAAGAGGATAAGGGAGCTGCAGAGGCAGGAGAGCCGTCAGGAACCGATAGAGAGTGCTGCCTCAGGTGGGGAGGCCAAGTTTGAGCAACTCGTCTTGAGCGAGAAACCGAATGTCAAATGGGAAGATATAGCGAATCTCAGTGAGGCGAAGAGGGCTATTGAAGAGTCCATAATATTCCCTGTCAAGAGACCTGACCTCTTCCCTCTCGGTTGGCCAAGAGGCATACTCTTCTTCGGACCACCAGGATGCGGCAAGACACTCCTCGCAGCTGCGGTCGCCACAGAGATCGATGCAACATTCTTCTGCGTCGACGCTGCCTCGATAATGTCGAAGTGGCTTGGAGAGTCTGAGAGGAACGTCGCACAGCTTTTCCAGGAAGCGAGGAGAGCCAGCATGAACGGTAGACCTGCAATAATCTTCATCGATGAGATAGACTCACTCGTCGGGGTGAGACACCAGGAGGTTGGGGGGGAGGTCAGGGCCCGAAACCAGTTCCTGAAGGAGATGGATGGAATAATTGACAAGAAGAAGGTTCTGCATACATACATCATCGGCGCAACGAATAAGCCGTGGGCTCTCGACGAGCCTTTCAGGAGAAGGTTCCAGAAGAGGATCTTCGTCCCTCTGCCAGGGGAGAGTGCCAGACTTGAGATGTTCAGAATCTTCTCGAGGAACCTAAACATCAGCGATGACGTTGACTTCCATGATCTAGCCAAGATGACAGAGGGATACTCCGGGAGTGATATACGGGATAATTTCCAGGCCGCCCAGATCCGCCTGGTCAGGGAATTCTTCGAGAACGGCAACCCAGACGATAAAGAGGCAAAACCCAGACCGCTCACGATGAAGGACTTCAGAGACATTTTCCGGATCAGGAAGCCAAGCGTGAACCAGAGTATGATGGGTTACTATCTGAAGTGGTCTGAGGAATTTCAGGCTGCTTGAGGGGGTGATGGAGATCCCACTAGTAAACTCGACAGACCTGAAGATCCTGGCGGAGCTCGTGCACAACTCGAAATCCACCCTGACGAGCATCGGAAAGAAGCTCGGTCTACACCCGAATGTCGTCGCCTACAGAATCAACAAGCTCGAGAGCCTCGGCATAATCAGGGATTACACGGTCACCATAGACTTTGAGAAGCTGGGGCTCACAGAACAGGTCTACCTAGGAGCAACATTCCCCTCTCATGTGGAGAGAGATACGCTTCTGAAAGAGATCTCCTCACTACCGCAGAGTGTTACAGTTGTTAGCTCCTTCGGGTACCCGGAGGGAATAGTCCATCTGGTTGGGAAGAATAAGGAGGACATAGACAAGGCCATCTCGAAACTCCGGGAGCTTAACGTAAAGATCGAATACGCCGCCCCGGTGATCAAGACGTACCAGAACAGCAACATCGGCAACTTCCTGAGGATGATAGCAGGGGGACAATGAATGATTGTGCTGTGGTGGTGACTGATGTCCTTGAACAGGCGTCTTCTGAAGCTCTTCACCAGGCCGCAGAGGCATACCCTTCCCTGCGTCTTCTCCGCAACGATCCTCACCTTCATCATGATGACTACTCTTCTGGGGCTGAGCGACCAGGCCGCAACAAAGGTTCTCCCTACAATGATCTCTGCAGCGATGTCGTCAATAGCCCTGAATGAGGTCTCCCTGGTACTTGAGAGGAGAAAGCGTGACGTCGCAGTCCTTCTGGCTGTCGGAATCCAGAAGCATCTCGTCGGGTTCATGCTGGCTGCAAGGGCAGTTCTATACTCCTCCCTCTCCTGCCTTCTCGGTGCAGTTTCATGCTACATCCTACTCCACCTTACCATGCTGGGCTCAGCCCCCACAATAAACCTCCTGCTCACCCTCTCCATTCTAGCCGTCATAGCCCCAAGCCTCGTCGCTGGCGCATACGGGGCTCTATACTCATTTCGAATAGATGTTACAGGGGTGCTCAGGCATTGAGTGATTCCACAATAGTCTCTGTGGAGGGACTCCAGAAATCCTTCAGGAACGGCCAAGTCACCATCAGCCTATTCAACGGTCTGAGCTTCAACGTTAGGGAGGGAGACTTCGTCGCTGTCACCGGTTCCTCAGGAACTGGTAAGACTACCCTGATGAACATAATCGCCGGTCTTGACATGCCTGGCAAGGGTTCGGTTAAGGTCTTCGGGAAAGAGCTCTCTTCACTTGGCTCCAGGCACCTCGCCGCGATGAGGGCACACTCGATGGGACTGCTCTTCCAGACTTTCGGGTTGGTGAACGACCTCACCGTCAAGGAGAATATTGAGCTGACCCTATACCTCTCAGGGAAGAAGAAAGCGGTGCGGGAGAGATACGTCCACGAGCTCCTCCAGTTCTTCGGAATCCAAGACAAGGCCCAACTCACCCCACCCAGCCTAAGCTTCGGAGAAGCTAAGAAGGTAGGTATGGCGAGGGCGCTCGCCTCAGAGCCTGAGATCCTGCTGCTCGATGAGCCTACGGGCAACCTAGATCCCCCGTCGGTGAACGTCTTACTCCCGATCCTTAGGGGGCTGCGACACATATATGGAAAGACGATAATCATGACTACCAACAGCCTCCGTGCGGCTACGATAGCGAACCGCCAGGTTCATCTTGAGAGACCGACAATAAGAACAGCCTAGTTGAGGTGACCGGAAATGTTCAGACATAGACCGACATGGTCGGAGAGGATAAGGGAAGCGTTTCGCCCAACCCCTGTGAAGCGGCGGCTGAACCAGACTATACATCGGCTCCAAGTCCAGATGAGGCGGCTCGAGACGAAGGCGTACCAACTCCAAGCTCGAGATAGAGCCCTATACAAAAAATGCGTCTCGGCTGTACAGTCAAAGAACAACGCCCAAGCCTCGATGTATGCTAGTGAATGCGCAGAGATCAGGAAGATGGTTCTCACAACTATGCGTAGCCAGATGGCCCTGGAACGCGTCTACCTGAGGCTCGAGACTGTCAGGGATTTTGGTGAGATCGCCTACGCTATGAGCTCTGTAGGGGGTGTACTCGGCAAAGTCAGGAATGACCTCCAAGACCTCATGCCTGACATATCTACAGAACTCGCTGAGGTGAACGATGAACTCCAGTCAGTGGTTCTGGAGGTCGGCCAAGCGACGGAGCAGAGTTTTGACTTCAACGTGCCCACAGAGGAGTCGGATGCCATATTGAAGGAGGCCGCGACTCTGGCTGAGCAGAGGATGCGTGAAAGGTTCCCTGAGATGCCGAAGATCCCGACAGCAGAGCCAGGCTCCTCTCTACCATAAACAGGTGGAAACAGAGGGCGAGATGAAGCAGCTCGCAGAGTCGGAGCTCAGATGTTTCCTGGGTAAAGGGGCTACCGACCCCTACGGCCGGAACCTAGGGAGGATAATAGGGATTACGCTGAACAGTTACGGTGAGATGGAGGCCGTCGAGGTGGAGAAGGGGGTCGGTGAACTCGACAGGATCCCTGCGGAGAGGCTGAGCCTCGATGGGGAAAAAATCGTAGTCATCCCGAAATGGAAGATTGAGGTCGAGTCCCTGATTAAGGAGGTCGACTCTGCGCAGAGACGCCTTAGCGCGCTGAACACTCTCCTCAGGAATCAAGAGATCCCGCAGAGCCTGTATGATGAACTCTCCAGAAAGCAGAAGGAGGAGCTGGATGAGCTGAGGGCTAAGAAGAACACTGCTATCGACATACTGAAGAGCAGAGGTAAGGAGCTTGATACGCAGCTCGAGGAGTTGACGAGGTTGCTGATAGAGATCAGGGCAGGTGGATGGTCGAGGGACTTCTCGGTCAAGGCATATGACCTAGCCTCTGGCTCGATAGAGCCGAATCTTGACTTTGCGGCAAAGGAGAAGAGAGAGTTAACGGACAGCCTTGCCAAGCTCACTAGGATTCTGTAGGTATCGAAGCGGCCACCCCACGGGCGGTCTGGAAGTGATCAGCACATAGAGGGAGCCGCCTAGATGAACTGGTCAAGACCGGTGTCCGACATGGCTCCTCTCTCCTGACTGCCTCCACTATGAGGAAAGATCTCTATCCTGCCATAGACACCATCATATCCCGGTATCACCTTCACCCTATTCTCTCTGACGCGTAGGATCGCATCTGCCAAGTCGTCTTCTGCAGCTCCTCTCAGCGCCTCTGGTTCCGAGTACAACAGTACGTCGTACTCGCTCCCAAATCTTGAGACGAGCCTGTTGTAGATCTGCCACACCCTCGGACTCGACGGTTGCTCAACGTTCAGTACGGCTGCGATAAGTTCTGAGAGCGGTAAGAGGGAGACGAAGCCTGGGACACCCTGAGGATGATAACCTTCAGGCCTATCAGAGAGCTCTTCAACCCTCTGCTCCACACCTCTGGTCAAGGGCCGATGGCACTTGGGGCAGATGTTCTTGACAGCGATCGCCTGACGCGGCGGCATTGAGACGCCACAGTTCCTGTGCCCTGTCCAGTGATACTTCCCGTAGGCAGGGTCAGTCTCGATCGTGAACCTGAGTCTGCTGCTATCCTTCTTCCTTACTGCATCCGTGATCTCATTAAAGGACGCATTGTCAAGCTCGAAGACGTTGGCCTCCCTCCCAATCCTCCAAGGCCACGCTGAATGACTGTCAGAGTTTGAGACCAGAGTATACCGGTCAAGCCTGCTGAGCCTCCAGTTCATCCTGGGGTCTGAGGAGAGGCCGGTCTCGAGAGCGAAGATCTTTTCAGACGCATCCCCATAGCACTCCTCGACGCTGTCAAACCCGAAGTTCGCAGCCAAGACGCTGAACCATGGTGTCCATGCATGGGCTGGAAAGATCAGGTTCTCTGATGATGTCCCCATCACTTCGTCTACAAGCTCAGAAGCTGAGACGTTCAATGTCGGCCTCCCATCGGCCGACAGGTCTCCAAACCTCTTCAGCCTATCAGATATCTGCTCGGCAACCTCCATAGAAGGGGATAAGACAACATGATGAACCTTCCTCGTCTTACCCAGAAACTCAAAGATAGTGCTTATCTCTGCTGTCATCATAAAGTTGACTCGCCTACTCCCTGAACGGAGGACGTAGAGACCTGTCTCATCCAGCATCTCAAGTTTCGTTTTCAACTCACTCATCCAGAGAGGGTGAGTGAAATCTCCAGTGCCGACTACGGAGAGACCCTTGATCTGAGCGTACCTGTCTATCTCCTCCAGATTCATGCTCTGGCTTGTGGCCCTGCTGAATCTTGAGTGGATATGAAGATCCGCTATCACTCTCAACCTGCCCAGCCACACACAACCGGTTCCCATATTGCCTTACAACATCTTGAAGGTTTCAATTGTCCTCAATAGTGTCTTCAGGATGATATGAGTACCACTAACCATGTCCAGTCTAATGATCCACTGCTTGAACCTAGCATGTGGGGATTTATATCTTGCAGCCCAGCAAATAGTGGGACCGAAATTCAGGAAGAAGATCCTCCTAATTCACAACTCAAAGCTGGGGAAAGTGCTAGGCATGAGTACAAAGGATATAGGGGTTACTGTTAGAAGATCAGAGGAGTTCTCGGAGTGGTATACACAAGTCGTGACGAAAGCAGGACTCGCAGACTATTCGGTCGCTAAAGGCTTCATCGTCCTAATGCCCTACGGATACTCTATCTGGGAAAAGATTCGAGAGTTCATCGACAAAAGGATCAAAGAGACAGGTCACAGGAACGCCTATTTCCCAGCACTGATCCCTGAGGGCCTGCTCAAGAAAGAGGCTGATCACTTCCAAGGCTTCGTCCCAGAGGTCTTCTGGGTGACTCATGCAGGTGAGGGGGAGCTTGGGGAGAGGCTTGCGGCGAGACCGACCTCTGAGACGATCGTCTACTACTCATACGCGAAGTGGATAAAGAGTTGGAGAGATCTCCCGCTCCTGCTGAACCTCTGGAACTCCGTTCTCAGAGCTGAGATCACAGCCACGAAGCCTTTCATAAGAAACAGCGAGTTCCTATGGCAGGAGGGGCACACAGTCCACGAGACAAAAGAAGATGCGGACAGGGAGGTGATGATGATTCTGAACCTCTACCGTGACTTGATCGAGGGTATGCTCGCTATTCCAGTGATCGTTGGGAAGAAGACGGAGCGTGAGAAGTTCGTCGGTGCTCTCTACACGATGACGCTCGAGGCGATCATGGGCGATGGCAGGGCACTCCAGATGGGGACCTCCCACAATCTCGGGCAGAACTTCTCGATCCCGTTCCAGATAAAGTATCTCGGCCGGGATGAGATGGAACATTACGCGTGGCAAGCCTCCTGGGGGGTCTCGTGGAGACTGATAGGTGCTTTAGTCATGGTTCACGGAGACGACAAGGGCTTAGTCCTCCCCCCGAAGATCGCACCGATCCAGATAGTGATAGTCCCCATCTTCTTCAGTGAGGAGGAGAGGAAGATGGTTGATGCAAAAGCGAGGGAGATACAGGCTGAACTTGACTCCGCAGCGCTCTCTGTCGAGTATGACTCGAGGGAGCAGTTCACGCCGGGATGGAAATTTAATGAGTGGGAGATGAAGGGTGTTCCCTTAAGGATTGAGGTTGGGCCAAGAGACCTCAAGGCTGGGGAGGTGGTGGCGGCAAGAAGAGACACAGGAGAGAGAACAACCATAAAGACGGAGGAGCTTGTGACAGAGGCACAGAGACTCTTAGACCGAATCCAGAACGATCTCTTCCAGAAAGCCAGAAGATTCCTTGAGGAGCACACACAGAAGGCCAGCAGCTACGAGGACTTCAAGCAGGCCCTGCAAGCAAAAGGCGGATTCATCAAGGCCTGCTGGTGCTCAGTCCAGGAATGTGAGGACAGAATCAAGGAGGAGACTGGGGCTACAATAAGAGCGATCCCACTTGAGCAGGAGCAGGCCTGGTCCACATGCATCTACTGCGGAAAGCCTGCTGACAAAGTAGTGTACTTCGCTCGCGCCTACTAGTCTCGAGCTGACCCAGGACAATGCTTTAAGAAGCCCCATCGGAAAGGATATGCCTGATATAAATGACGAAGAAGAGAAAATCAAGTGGGAGGAGCAAGGGCGGCAAAGGCCGAAGTGAACTCATCCAGTGCACAAACTGCGGAATGCTCGTCCCCAGGGACAAGGCCAAGCGGATCACGGCCAGATACTCACTAGTTGATCCGTCACTAGCAAGGGAGTTAAGGGCTGCCGGTGCATACTTGGCAAGGCCGTCAAGCTTCAAGTACTACTGCGTCTCATGCGCTGTGCACTTCGGCGTACGTAAGGTCAGGTCGAGGGAGGAACGCCGCAGTCTCTGACGTAAACCCCAGCCTAGACTCAGCGAAGTCTCCTATACGCATAGAGAACCCTCTGAACTAACGTTACGCATGAGAGGAACCCTATCAACATAATACCGTACTCAACCGACCTGAACAGTAGAGCAGTCACGAGAATGAGCATCCTCTCAGGCCTCTCCGCAAACCCAACACCAGACATCTCGACTCCTTCGACCCCCGCCCTCGCCCTCACATAGCTGACCATCAAGGAGGCTGCCACGCGTA
>JAGTQV010000012.1:11735-19119 GCA_018397035.1 Candidatus Bathyarchaeota archaeon
ATGATCCCTGAGAGAACGAAGACCTCTCCGAGCCTATCGAGTGTGGAGTCGAGGAGGCCTCCGAACCTCGTTACTCTGTGACCGAGCCTAGCTAAGGAACCGTCCATCACATCGAAGAATCCGGATATGAGTATGAAGAGCGGCGCAACAAGGAAGGTCAAGAGGTCGGAGGCCCTCATGTACAATAGGAACCCTGACGCTGCTGCAAAGACAAACCCGAGGGCTGTGGAGGAGTCTGGACTGACGCCGAGCCTGTGAAGTCCGAGCGCCAGCCGGTCAGAGACAAAGGCCAGCCTGCCCCTCAGCGAAGAGATCAATAATCCCACCGACCTTCAGAACTACTCGACCTGGATTTAAGGGCTTCAAGTCTCCCGTCTCCTTCAACTTCCGTAACACGTCAATATATTGTGAAACAATAAATCATGGTTACGCTGATCAAGGAGGGTGGCGACAAGATGGGCCGGATAGGAAAAGGTGCAGTATGTAACGTCTCGGGATGCGGAAAAGAAGCAGTGAGGTCGCTGGCTACTGAGAAAGCTGCAGGCGCAGGACTGCAGGTTGAGAGTTCAAGGAGAGCCTACCTCTGCAGGGAGCACTACAAGGAATACAAGAAGCGATCTAGGAAGGAGCGGCTGCTGGAACGCTGGAGAATGATGAAGTAGCAGCTACATGAGGAGGCCATCAGTATGAGGATACTCCTGATCCATTCAAGCCACTTCGAGTATGAAGTCAGGGATAGAGCTATTGAGGAGGCTGAACCGACCAGTGAGAAAGAAGGGAAGGACAGTATCGATGAGGCCCTTGTGGCCTTCTGCTCTGTTGAGAGTGGTGATGAACGTGACAATGACGCCGTAGCCTCCAACGCCGCCAGAGAGATCTCTAAGGTTGCCTCGACAGTGAAGGTGAAGAACATAGTAGTATACCCGTATGCGCACCTCTCTAGCAATCTGGGATCACCTTCGACAGCCGTCCCCATACTCAGAAAACTAGCCGAGCTTCTTGTCTCTGAAGGGTACAATGTGAGACGGAGCCCCTTCGGATACTATAAGAGCTTCAAACTCGAGTGTAAAGGCCACCCACTCTCAGAGCTCTCCAAGACCATAACTGCCGAGAAGGAGAGGAGGCCTGCAGTCCTCGAGACAAGGTATGCTGTTCTTGAGACCGACGGCAGGCTGATTGAGCCGAGGGAATATCTCCAGCATCCCCACCCAGAATTCAGGTTCCTCGTCGAGAAGGAGGCGCTGAGGAGAGAGCTTCCCGGTGGGGAGCCTAGGTATCTGGAGTACTGCAGGAAATTCGGGATCGAGTGGGAGCCATATTCTGACGTCGGTCATATGCGCTATGGGCCTGAAGGGACGCTGATCTTTGAACTCATCACAGACTACGCATGGCAGAAGGCCTGCGAGCTTGGTCTGCCTCTTCTCCAGGTCAGAGGGACGAACATGTTCGATCTATCCATCCCAGCTGTGAGGGAGCATGCCGCCCTCTTCGGAGACAGACTGTACGAGGTCGGAGTTGAGGAGAAGCAGTTCGTTCTCAGATACGCCGCGTGCCACCAGCAGTTCTCGATGGTGAAGGATTGGACGCTGAGCTACAGGCAGCTGCCTTTCGGGACTTTCGAGCTCGCGGACAGTTACAGGCTGGAGCAGAGTGGGGAGTTGCTGCTCTGCTTCAGGGTCAGGAAACTCCACATGCCAGACCTGCACATATACTGCAGAGACCTTGAAGACGCCAAGAAGGCCTCGATGAAGGTTCACGAGAAGATATACAGTGAGATCAGGAAGCTCGGGAGGGAGTACGTCTCGATATACAATACTACAAGGGGCTTCTTCGAGCAGAACAGGGACTTCTTCGCGGATTTGGTCAAGGTTGAGGGTAAACCTGTACTGCTGAACTTCGTCCCTGACGGCGTCTTCTATTGGGTTCTGAACGTTGAGTACACGATAATAGATGCACTCGATCGGCCGCGTGAGATAGCGACCTTCCAGATAGACATCGGCAATGCGGAACGCTTCGGCATAGCCTACATAGACCATGACGGTTCGAGGAGGTTTCCGCCTATAATACATACAGCCCTGATTGGCACTATTGAGCGTTACCTCTTCTCGATCTTCGATTGCGCAGCCAAGGCAGAAGATAGAGGCCAGAAGCCTAGTCTCCCTGTCTGGCTCTCGCCGATACAGGCCAGGATCGTGCCTGTGACCATGGATCAGCTGCGTGATGCCAACAGGATCGCGGATGAACTTGAGAAGAAGGATATCAGAGTCGACATCGATGATCGTGAGGAGACTGTTCAGAAGAGGGTGAGGGAGGCTGAGATCAGCTGGATCCCATACATCATAGTACTCGGTCAGAAGGAGGCTGGTGCAGGATCATTCCCCGTCAGGGTGAGGGCAAGAGGAACCGTGGAGACGATGACTCTCGACAGTCTCGTGGCTGAACTGAGGGAGCAGACCAAGGACTACCCTTTCACCAGGTCGCCTTTTCCCAGAACACTCAGCACCCGACCAGGATACAGGAAATCCTGAAATGCCTAGTCCCCGGTGCAGGGATCTCGGAATCCAGTTCTTCAGCCCCATCGATCCCCCGCGAAGCATGGCAGAGACAGTCAATCTTATATGATGAACAGATCTATCAATCAGGGTCGAGGAATGGTTCATGAGTAGAGATCAGACATACGGGGGATTGATTCTCTTCATATCACTCATCGTCGCGATAGTCTACGTTGCGGCGTTCTTTGCTCCTTGGATCTCCGTATACTTCTCAGCCTGGCCGGTATGGCTTAGCTGGTGGGCTGTCGCCATCCCTGTCTTCCTCTTCGTCCTTGCAGCCCTGCTGATCTGTATGTGGATAGGGTGGACGATGCTGACAACACCGCCCCCAGCCCCTCTTGAGTCTGAGGTCACGCCTGCGGCTGGGAGCGAGGCAAAGAAAGACGCTCAAACGTGATCAGGCCTAGGACCTGGATAGCGTCTCTTCATCCTCTGTCAGCCTCATCACCCGCTGGCGCGGATCGGCTAGAAGATGCTCTCCCTAGAGTAGACTTCGATCCCGTTCTCAGTGATTCTGTAGGGTCTCATCTGCGTATCTATTGGTGTCTCCCTCATCTTCTCCACCTGCAGCACCCTAGTGATGGACTTCCCAACCTGGAGGGTCTGCAGGACTACGACACCGTGTGCGAGATACTCCTCAAGTTGAACACTCCTCTCCAGTCCAGATGTCCTAAGCTCCGTAGTCATTATCGATGTGGCCCCGGTGGATGATAGGGTTTCAATGAATTCTAGTAGTACTGATCTCCGCTGGACGATATCCGGGTACTGGAAGGCGAGTGATGTTACGGTATCAAGGGCGATCCTCTTGGCCTTTGATCTCGAGACTGTCCTGATGCTGTCTAGGACGTTCTCAAGTGAAAACTCCTTCTTGCCTATGGTCTGTTTTGCAGGCTTGGTCCCAGTACCGGCCTGCGAGATTGGAGAGAGGTCGGCGAAGATCCACTTCCCCTCCTTCTCATATTCCGGGATGTTCCAGCCGAAGGAGGCCATCTCCCTGACTATATGCTCTCTACTCTCGTCTAGGGTGACGAAGAGGCCGGCCTCATCGTGATCCTTGATGCCGCTCATAAGGAACTGTGAGCACAGTATCGTCTTGCCTGTACCTGGGCCTCCAACAACCAGGACGACTCTGCCTCTCGGGATCCCGCCGCTCAACATATCGTCTAGGCCAGGGATGCCGCTTGAGACTCTCTCAACCTTCAACATACTCGAGTATCCCCTTCGAGTATCCTATTTCTCGCAGCTCGATTTAACAGTGTTGTGGGCAGAGGGTGAGGCCGGGAAAGGCTGGTGCTGTAAACGCATATATCCGTAAGGTGACTAAGATGGTTAGGTCGATTGTCGGCAGCGGTTGGGCGGCATTTGGATACGGAGGACTTTGAGAGAGCGATCGGCTCGGCGGAGAAGCAGGCAACCTACCTCAGAGTGGAGCAGGTGGCGCTGAGAGCAGCCCTCGAGGAACTCAAGAGGATGCATGACGGACGCGAGGTTGACGCAGCACTCTACGATGAACTTTACCAAAGGTACTCCCAGCGGCTGGCAGACGTGAACGAGAAGGCAGAGCAGTATCGCAGGATCACTCAAAGCATTAAACACATCACGAGGTATGAGAGGGAGATAGAGCTTCTCAAAGCATCTCAGAAGGATTTTCTGGAGAGGCTTGAGAAGACCGAGAGCAAGCTCCAGGAGGAGAGGGGTAAGGTTCTGGAGATGGCTGATAGGTTCGGCGTGATACTTGCCCCTCGGGAAATGGCTGCGCCGCCGCCAGCACCTACAAGGGAGGTTCATAGGGAGCCTGAGAGGCCAGTACCGCCCGCGCCTTCACCGGCAGAAGTCTCAGAGGCAGAGTCTGAGATTGAGCGGCTGCGGAAAGAGATCTTGAGTGAGCTTGAGAGGGTCAAGGCTCAGGCGAAGAGATGAACGCCTCAAAGAGAGATTGCTTTATCCGCTTCACTCGGGCTGGTCCAAGAGGAATATGCCGGGGGCTAGAGCTGAAGCTATGATCCTGAGAAGGAGCTCACGTTGGACTTAGGCGAGGTCACATCCTGGCTCGACTGGCAACTACTGGCAATAATCCTGCCCTTCATAATGGTGATCTTGGTCATAGCAATTGGCGAGATCATGTTCAGAGACAGAAGGATGCGTCTCCGTCCGGAGAGGCTCCAGAAACAGCTGGAAGTTCAGATACCCAAGGCCAAACCCAGCGCTGAAGAGGCGCCGATCCCCCAGGCTTCTGCAGAAGAGTCTGATGAAGATCATCTCAAGAGACTTCAGGCAGAGGTTGATCGAGTATTACTCCTCTACACTTCTGGACAGCTCAGTAAAGGGGAGTTCTATGCCGCCGTCCATAGAGTGGAGGGTGAGTTGCAGGGGGTGAGAGCGCGGGCCCCCCCGGCTGAGCCGACTGGGACGAGACGCTGCATCCACTGCCTAGAGGAGATACCGGTTGAAGCTGTCTACTGTGACAGATGCGGTAGATATATCGGGACCTCACACCCGTAGGGGGCCAACCGAGTTCCATGAACGAGTATCCGCAGAATGGTGTTTTCAGGCCGGATTCTGCTAGGCAGGTTTAAACAGGTAACGTGGCCACCGAGGCCACCCGCCGACCGGGGGACTCTCAAAATCAACTACTAGATCCATCCCGATCTTGGCCTCCTGACCCTTACCTAGGACTACTCGTCCCGGAAGGTTAACTCCGTCCTCAAGCCTGACTATGCCCACTACGTAGGGTGCTTGGGCAGCGAATGCCTTTGGGGCTACATGGATCGTTGAGTACGTCTGGAGCTTCCCCCTACCACTGAGTTGGAGCCACTTGAAGTTTGAAGAGTAGCAGTCCGGACAGAGAACCCTCGGAGGGACGAATAATCTTCCACATCTGTCACACTTTGCGGCCATCAATCTTCCTTGACCGCAGAATTTGTAGAAGTTCTCAATAGTCGGATAGACCTCGCCACTATTCCTGTCGGACGCTGTCTCCTCCAACAGTCTCTGCCTCTAGTAGTTCGACTTCTAGACCAGGGACGATGATTTAAGCTGTGCCCTCCGACTCGAGTCTAACCTCCACTGCTCAACGCCGCATCTGTCACAGTACTTAGACTCGACCTCTATCTTCTCGCCACAGAAGCTGCAATACCTGTCCTGGGCTTCGGTCGGCCTCTCTCGATGTCCTGCAGACTCCGGCCTCGAAGTATCGATGAGCCTCACCCTGATCTCCTGTTCTGCTCGGCCTATCTTTGTCTTCTTCACGTTCTCCCAGCGCATCCGGAGGAGGAGCAGGTAGACTGCTATAGCAACCGCTGCCACCAAGATAGACAACAGACGCATATTCAATAGGTACGTGACTAAGCTGGAGAGGACGTTACTAGCCGACCTGGGACAACTCCTCTAGGCGACTCATCCAGAACTCCTGTACACGTGGACGACGGCTGTTGAGCCATGGCCCCCGAGATTATGTGTCAGTCCGACCTCTGCACCTTGGACCTGCCGCCTCTCAGCCTGCCCAGTCAGCTGAAGGTAGATCTCGTAGGCTTGAGCAGTCCCAGTAGCCCCGACCGGATGGCCCTTTGCCTTGAGTCCACCACTCGTATTGACTGGCACGGAGCCTCCGATCTCAGTTGCACCTGACTCAACAAAGCTACCCCCCTCACCCTTACCGCAGAAACCGAGGTCTTCGTAGTGCATTATCTCAGCTATGGTGAAGCAGTCATGAACCTCAGCGACATCGACGTCCTCAGGGTTGATCCCCGCCATCTCGTAGGCCTCTCTCGCAGCCAGTACCGTGGCTCTAAGAGATGTAAAGTCGCTCCTCTCATACAGGCCGATTGTATCGCTGGCCTGGCCTGTGCCCATGATGTAGACAGGATTATCCGTGTATCGCTTCGCCAACCCAGGTTCTGTGAGGATGAGGCAGGAGGCACCATCCGAGATCAGGGAACAGTCATAGAGCCTTAACGGCGAAGCCACGATCCTCGACGCCATCGCCTGCTCGAGGGTGATCTCTCTCTGAATATGTGCCTTCGGGTTCTTCGCACCGTTCCTGTGGTTCTTCACAGCGACCATCGCCAGATGCTCCCCCCTCGTCTTGTATTCGTTCATATGTGCCCTCGCCATTAGGGCGAACAGGGCGGGGAAGGTGAAGCCGTGCCACTGCTCGAAGAAGTTGTCCGCAGACATGGCTAAGTACTCAGTCGCGTCATCAGTGGCAAGGTGTGTCTGCTTCTCAACTCCACCGACGAGGACGACGTCCGCAAGCCCCGCCATTATCGCTTGGATGCCGAAGCGAAGCGCCAGCCCTGAGGATGCGCATGCGCTCTCCAACCTTACAGCAGGGGCAGGATTAAGGCCGACCCAATCGGCCACCAGCGGCCCGGTGTGGCCTTGATGCTCAGTCGACTCCATCATATGCCCAACGAATATAGATTTGATGTCCCGTTTCGGATCCAGGTTTGGGCATCTTTCCAGAGCTTCCTTCACTGCTTGTGCAAATATCTCTCTAGCGTAGAATCCTTCAAGTTTTCCGAACCTTGAGAGGCCTGCTGAGACTATCGCTGCCAGAGCTCTTCCAGCCAACCCAACTCGCCCCACTAGATTTCAGGTAAACAATTTTAATCTGTCGATGTATGAAGGCTTTTCGACTTTCCCTTCACGGCGCTTTGGCTGAAACTAAATAACCTAGGCCGCAACTACTGGATGAGTGAGCTAGTGAATGGTATGGGATTTGGACCAGAAGATGACGAGTTGAAGGAGCAGATAGTTCAGAGCATGAAGTCCCTTCACAGGAGGGGACTTATGACTGGTGTCGGTGGGAATGCGAGCATACGCCGGAGCGA
>JAGTQV010000012.1:19137-24204 GCA_018397035.1 Candidatus Bathyarchaeota archaeon
TGGATAACCCCAAGCGGGCTCTATAAGCCGGAGCTGAAGACCTCTGACCTCGTCAAGATTGACCTTGAAGGAAGAATATTGGAGGGGATACTCAAACCCTCTATGGAATGGTACTTCCACACAGCGATCTACAGGAAGAGGGCTGATATCAATGCTGTCTTACATACCCACAGCCCCTACACGACAGGCCTAGCCATCTCCGGCGTGAAGCTCAGGCCGATCACCCTGGAGGCGGCGACGATGCTTGCAGACGTGCCCATACTTCCCTTCCGATACCCGGGCACAGAGGAGCTTGGAGTGCAGGTGGGCGAGGCGATCCTAGGCAAGAGGGCGGTGATCCTGCAGAACCATGGGGTGATAGCCGTTGGCTTCGACCTGTTCGAGGCGCTGACCACCATCGAGATCCTTGAGGAGATCTCGATAATGACGTTTGTTGCAAGCCAGTTCGGCCCACCAAAGGAGATCCCGCCAGACCAGATAGAACTGATCAAAAGACTCTACAGGATATGATGGGAAAAGATGGTTTCCGGGTACGCTGGCAAGATCCTGCGTGTAGACCTTACAGCTCAGAGTATCTCCACTGAGCAGCTGGGAGAGGATGATCTGCGTAGGTTCATCGGCGGCAGCGGACTAGGATCCAAGATAGTCTACAGCGAACTGGACCCAGACATCCATCCCTTATCCCCTGAGAATCTCCTTGTCTTTATGACAGGGCCTCTGACCGGAACAGCCTCCCCGTCATCTGGGAGATACTGCGTCTGTACAAAGTCTCCGCTGACAGGGTTATGGGCGGAGGCTCATGCAGCTGGTTACTGGGGCCCAGAGCTGAAGTTCGCTGGGTTCGACGGGGTGATTCTAGAGGGAAGAGCAGAGAGCCCCCTGTACCTGAGCATAGTGGATGGTCAAGCAGACCTCAGAGACGCATCCAAGCTCTGGGGCAGAGACACCTACACGACAGAGACCCTCCTTCGAGAAGAATTGAAGGACGAGAGCCTGAAGGTTGCGTCTATAGGCCAGGCTGGCGAGAGAGGAGTCCTCTTCGCCTCCATAATGAATGACTATGGGCGGGCGGCAGGGAGATGCGGAGTCGGGGCTGTAATGGGTTCGAAGAACCTGAAGGCTATAGCCGTCAGGGGTACAAGGTTGAAGGTCATCCCCGCCGCTAAGGATTCGATGCTGAACGAGTTCCTGAGGAGAATATATGTGACGATAAGATCCTATCCGACCACCCAGATATACGCCTCATACGGCACAGATGGAATCATGTCTATGATGCATGAGTATGGGGACGTCCCGATAAAGTACTTCACTAGAGGCTCGTGGCCTCAGGGTATTGAGAAGATATCCGGCGAAGCCATGGCGAAGACTATTCTGAAGAGGCAGTGGGCCTGCTACAGATGCCTCATCGCCTGCGGGAGACAAGTCATAATCCAGGGGTCCGGCCCAGACAGGGAGGGTGCAGGTCCAGAATATGAGACCTGCGCATCCCTAGGTGCACTCTGCCTCAACAGCGACTTGAACGTCATAGCTGCTGGCAACGACCTCTGCAACAGATACGGAATAGATACGATATCAGCCGGGAGCGTCATAGCATTCGCGATGGAGTGCTACGAGAAGGGATTAATCTCCACCAAGGATACGGGCGGCCTAGCTCTGGACTGGGGTGACGGTGAGGTGATAATCAAGCTCCTCAATCAGATCGGACTGAACCAGGGATTCGGGGCCGTACTTGCAAAGGGTGTGAGGAGCGCCGCCGCAGAGATCGGGGGGTCAGCCCAAGACTTCGCCCTACACGTGAAGGGCCTCGAGATGCCTATGCATGACCCTCGAGCCTTCAAGGGACTTGGGCTCCAGTACGCAACATCCCACAGGGGCGCATGCCATCTGAGAGGCCTAGTCTACCATGTTGAGCAGGGAGAGCGTATACCAGACCTCGGCATACATAAGAGGTACCAGCGCCTAACAACAGAGGACAAGGCCTTCCCAGTTATCGCTCTCCAGAACTGGCATGATGTACTGGACTCATTGATAATGTGCAAGTTCGCCATGCTCCCACCAGCCTCTGTCCTCTCTATTCTGAATATGGTGACAGGTTGGGAGATGACGCTTCAAGAGCTCCTGAGGGTTGGTGAGAGGACGTATAATCTGAAGAGGGTCTTCAATCTTGAGTGTGGAGCAACTCGTGATGACGACACTCTCCCTAAACGTTTCCTCAAGGAGCCGCTTGATGAGGGGGGAAGCAGGGGGGAGATAGTTGATCTTGAACCGATGCTCAGTGACTACTACAGACTCAGAGGCTGGGATGCAGACGGTATCCCAACAAGCCAGAAACTGGAGGAGCTGGGCCTCAACAAGTTGGTTGCCGTATGACATGAACCCACCACAGCCTTGGCGTCAAGTGAAGAACGACATGATCTTCTGAGCTGTCTCAGGTGGCCCTCAAGAAGATGCCTCGCAGAGTCACAGCGATCGAGGAAGCCGCCAGGCTCTTCTACAAGTCACTCAGACTCGAGAGACTTCAGACAGAGGTTACTCTGGTTGAGGATGCTCTAGGCAGGGTACTCGCGGTAGATGTAGCTGCTCCGGAAGACCTTCCTGCTTTGGACAGGTCCGCTGTAGACGGCTACGCTGTGATTGCACGTGATACCTTCGGCGCCTCACCCGGCAATCCTGTTATTCTCAGGCTAGCTTCTATTGACTCCAGACCTGATTCACACCTCAGGAACGGGGAGGCGGTGTACGTCGATACTGGTTCACCTTTGCCTGTTGGCTCCGACGCGGTCGTCATGGTAGAGTTCACGAGCAAGATCAGCCCAGATACGATCGAGGTCTACAAGGCAGTCGCTCCCCATGATGATGTCTCTTGGAGAGGTGAGGATGTCAAGATGGGTGAGGTTGCGCTCAAGGAGGGGACAAGGCTTGAACCGCAGGATCTCGGGATGCTCGTGGCCTTGGGCATAAGTGAAGTCCAGGTCTACAAGAGGCCGCTGGTAGGCATCCTCTCAACCGGGAGCGAGTTGGCTCCTCCAGGTCAGGGTAAGAGGCGGGGGGAGGTTACGGATGTGAACAGCATAGTGCTCTCATCCATGGTGAGGAGATACGGCGGTACACCGGTCCCTATGGGGTGCATCAGGGATGACTTTGAATCAATAAGATCAATGATCATGGATGGTCTGGGCAGGTGTGACTTGATGGTTGTGACCGGAGGGACCTCCGAGGGTCAGGCTGACCTCACTGTTGAAGCGATAGACTCCCTAGGTAAGCCCGGCGTCGTAGTGCACGGCGTCGCGGTGAGGCCAGGAAGACCTACAGCGCTAGCCTCGATCAACGGTAAACCTGTGATCAACCTCTCAGGCTACCCTGTTGCCGCGATGATAGGCTTCTACCTGTTCGGGAGGCCACTCTTGGCAAGAATGCTCAGAACATCCCAGGATATTGACCCATGCGTTCGCGCGAGGGTCACAAGGAGGATACCGGCGGGTCCTGGTCTACGCAGCTTCGTGAGAGTCAGGGTCTTGAGGTCTGGAGGCGCCTACTTGGCTGAGCCAGTCCGGTCGACAGGGTCAGGGGTTATCTCCAGCATGATAAACGCCAATGGGTTTGTGGTAATCCCGGAGCATGTTGAAGGTGTGGATGAGAACGAGGAGGTGGATGTGGTCCTCTTCAGGCCGATCCTAGAGCATACAGGGTCGAATGACTTTCCAGGTTATCCTGCTGATCCTGACATGTGAGCCTTCTTCAGAACCCGCCTAGACTCACTGATGGTTGGTCGAAGAGGCCACACAGACTGAAGCCTTGTACTTCAAAAGTCCTACCAGGGCGGGATGCTTTCAAGGATCCATGGGATCGACGCAGATAGATTCTAGCGAATCAGAAACAAGCCTTTCTTGATCTCGACCAAGTACCCCAGACTCTGGAGTTCAAGGATCGTTGCTACGGCAATCCGCTCATCCTCAACCTCAGCCTCGTCTTGGAGGAGCGAGACAAGCTCTTCCATCGTCAGTCTCTCGCCCTTATGGGATTCTATGATCTCCAGGCTTTGCGGCAGGTTCTCCGCAGCGCTCACCTTCTGTGAACCAACGGTCTCGGCCAGCCTCTGTAGTCTATTCCTCTCAACCTCTCGTGGGGGTCGTTGCTGGGTAACTCTCGACCTTGAGGCAACGTCTGTCAAGCTGAATCCCAAACCCTCCTTCTTCGATCTCGCCTTCGCCTCCAAGACCCTCTCATGCTCCTCATACTCGGCTTTAGCCTTCTCGAGGAGGGCCCCCACCTTTCTCGGGACATCCATACCTGTCAATATGCCGATGTAGGAGGCCCAGCGCAGATGTTCTGAAGGGTAGATTCCCAGCATCGCGTCCCTTCCTGCCAGGAGTTCATGCAGCGTCCGTCTTATCGCGTCAACCTGTATTGTCGTGAATAGGTGGGTCGGTCCTTGAACTCCGAATATCACGCCTGAGGCTGAGCCGGGATCAACCTCGGCGAACAGGCTTGTATTCCAGCTGCGGCGGAGCGTAGCCGCAACATCCTCAACCATGTTTGCAGGTGTCTGATAGTTTGCCAGGGTGGCGAAGCCTGGATACTTGAATATCGATATGAGCTCTGACTCGTCTATCCTGTCAGCCCTGCTAGGCAGGTTAGCCAAGTCGATGAGGTCGAGAAAGGTCTTCACAGCAACCTCGTTCACCCTCTCATAGGCCTCTGTTAGGAGCCTGTCTGGAAAGTGTGCTGTCAGCTTATCGTTCTCTATGCATATTATGGCTTTAACCGCCTCATGTCTGTACAGCAAGTCGATCCCCATCGCCGCGTTGACCTTAGTTCTGACAGACTCAGTCTCGAATGGGAGCGTGACGATCGCGATGCATGTCCTCCCCATATCACCCACGATCTCAGCCACGATGGGAGCGACGCCTGAACCTGTCCCTCCACCCTCGCCGAGCGTGAGCAGGACGGCGTCTGTGTCAGAGCTCAGCAACTTGGAGATGAAAGCCCTCAGATTTGTCCTGCTCTGGATGGCTGCTTCATGACCTTCCTGCCAGTTCTTCGCAGCTCCCTTCCCGCTGCCGATCA
>JAGTQV010000121.1 GCA_018397035.1 Candidatus Bathyarchaeota archaeon
GCGAGACCCCGCATCCTCCCCACAACTATTTGAGCTGCATCAAAGATCACTTTGTCTATTTGCTCAAAAGTCCTACACGTATCTCCAATCCATTTCTTGAAATTTGTAAGATCAACATCAACTGTTAAGCTCATCCGAACCACTGTAAACGGGCAGGTTACCAAAAGAGAGTGATTGGACCCTGCTAGAAACTTAACGTGTAGTCGTGTGCAGATTCAACTGGTTTGAATCAATCGAATTCGAAGTATTCCAACGCATCTCCCTCTCCAGGAAAAATTTAGCCGTCAATTTCCGATATATTTCATGGATGTTCACATCATTTCTAAAATTCCTCTCGATCTCTAAATTTTGACATTTAGCTCCGTTTATATATCGGCCTCAGAAATTTAATTTCGAGAAGATTTGACTCTTAAGGAGGAGCTTCTTGGGCTCCTAGAGCGTGACAAGGAGTTCCGGTACGCGGTCGTCGGCCTCATAGGTTTAGAGGAGATACTGAAGCGCCTTGACAGGAATGAGGAGATACTGATGGGGCATGAGAAAATATTGATGAGACATGAGGAGATACTGCTTAAGCATAGTGAGGAGCTTCTCAAACTTAGAGAGGACATGATGGAGGGCTTTCGAAGGCATGATGAGGAGCTAGCCAAACTGAGGAGCGATATGAATAGAGGTTTCGAACTTATGGAGAGGCACATATCAGCGTTAGGTGCGAGGTGGGGGCTCATGGCTGAGGAAGCGTTCAGGGAAGGCCTAAGAGGCCTCTTGGAGAGGGAGTTCAAGTTTAAAGTCGACCGTTGGAGTAGGTACGATGAGGCTGGGATTGTCTACGGTTACCCAAGCAACGTCGAGGTAGATGTGGCTGCAAGTGATGGGAGACATATCCTGATAGAGGTTGCATCCCATGTGAGGGCTCAAGACATTTATCTCCTCAAGAGGAAGGCTGAGTTTTACGAGAAGGAGACTGGGGAGAAGCCTCGTAGATTGATTGTGGTCACGCCATACGCTGAGGATAAGGCCAATGAGGCGTGTCTGAGGCTCGGCACAGAACTATACACGAAAGTATGAGATATTGTCTCCGTCAAGTCTCATGTTGGGAATATTGTGAATGCTTTAGCCGCTGAGGTTTCGATTCAACACAGTGGTGTAGACTGATCTAGTCTTTGAAGAGTTGTTGATCTTGGGTGTAACGTAGGTGGAGAATAGTGGGATTCACCTCGGATCTCTCGTAGACGATTTAATTCAAGCAATATTTGCGAGATTTCTCTGCGACCTATCTTTGATCGCTACTTGTGAGTAGTTTCTCTAGAGCCCACATTGGGAATCCTGAGCCTGTAAGGACGGGGAGGAAATATTCGTGTCCATACAGTAGGGTTAGGATGAGGGATCCTCCCCAGGCTGAGACTATTATGACTGCACATATCCCTTTGGCTACATCCAGTGCACCCATGCCCACTCACCTCCTGTCCATTTTCTGTCCACGATCACCTTTCGAAGGTTGCTGTGGGGTCATTCTGAGGGGGCTCGTTCCATCTCTCAGCCATATCTCCACTCTTATACCTTGTAGATTTCAGGTGTCGCCTGACCTTTATATATGGTCCAAGAAGCTTCTTCAGGTCAGGTGAGAAGACCTCTGAAGATGCTGTTTGAACCTGCCAATCATCAATTCTGACTGTTGGTCCAGCGGCATTCATAACCATGAACTGTAATATTTTCGATGCTAACAAGGCGCAGACTGTTTTAACAGTCTCACTTACAGTCTCATCATCAAACTTTTGCCCGCAGTGATCTTCAATGATCGATTCACACCTGGGCAGGAGGAGGTTCAAGATCCAACTCTCATACTCAGCATCTGAATTGAAGCCTAGCATATTATATTTTATCTGGGAGTAATGTTTAACATCTTCTGCTGTGATCCATGCCAAACTTCTTCACCTTGACTGTGCGGCTCATCCTACAGTCTTCGCAACGGAAGAGTTGCCATTCAGAGCTTGATGCTGCTAGACCCATCGGCTTGAAGCAGCTTGGACAGACCACATCGATTCCAGTTGGTTCAGACTCGATCTTCATTTTAGGCTCCCCTGAAGGCGCCGCCTCCACATCTTTCGGTTTACGTCTTCTCATTCTATGGCTCATTTTGCCTCACCGTGCCGTGTTTTGATTCTCCGCCGCGTCAATAAAGGCGGTTTAGAAGTTCATTCCATGACCTGGCTCTGTTAAGTTACTACATCTGTCAGTTTTCGGATTGCATCGCCGACGACCAGTTTGGGTTCAAGCCACTGCCTTATGATGAAGGCGTCGTATCCTGAAGGTTCATTTCTGTATCTTGCGGCTTCCGTCGGCCCGTTGCCCAGGACCACCGCAGGCGCTGTGCTGTCTCCTATTATTGCGTTTGAGCTTGTGAGGGCGTAGTCGACTATGACTTGGATTGACGGCCAGCCTGGGAGGCTGAATGATCCTCCTTGCTGGCCAACATTCACTATTCCAGCCTCTATCATACCTTTCACGTAGCTGTTTCTGATGAAGGCGTTCCAAGCCTTATGTGAGACTGCCATAAAGTTTGGCTCGTAACCGTTGCTCAGGATGGTCTCTATCACTTCCCCTATCTTGTCGAATGGGTCGTAATCGTTGTTTGGCGGTGTTGTCATGGCGTTCCAGCTCTGTCCAGTTACGGCGGTTGCTGTTTCAAGAACCTCCTTCACCTGCTTGTTCTCCATCCTCGCCAGGTCTCTGGCTGCGTCTTCGGTGTGGACTCTGAATATGTCGTGGAGAGCCCTCTTACGAGCCTCATCCTCAACAACTATGTGGACCACGTTCTTCCATAGGTCGAAGTTCACCCTGGTGTATGATTGGGCGCTTATCTCAGCCTCCGCCAGGGGAGGAACCTTCTCAACCCCTGCGAGTTTCGTTGCGATGTCTACGCTCGTAACCAGCTCAGGCATATTGATCACTCTGCAAGCTCTTCTCAGGTTGTATTGGGGTCTGGCGAGGCCTAGAACCTCCTCCAGAACGACTTGAGCCTCTATCGTCGAGATGTCGAAGACCACCTGGCCCCTATACCTCTCACCTGCCCTGCCCATGTATATTCTTCCGTCTACAGGATTGTGCCAGACGCTTCCGACAAGCCTCATGTCCTTGCTGATCTGCATCGTATCCATCATGTTTGTCGCCTCAGATTGGGAGCAGTCTGATCTTGACTGTTGGAGCGTCGTTTCCAGCCGACTCCTCGCATCGGCCTACCCTCTGCTCAATCTTGTCAAACTCAGTCTGCATCGCAGCCTCAGTGTAGGTTGCTGGAGCGTCCAGGGCCGAGTATGCTTTCACCTTTCCAGGTGTTGTTGAGATGGCAACCCATCCACCCTTGATTATGGCGCCTGTGACCTTGTTAACCTCGACAATCCCCTCCTCAAGAACCTTACACGTCGCTTGGTTGCCTGCCCCCGGTGCGGTTACTGTCTCGAGAGCTACCGTGAAAGGTCCCTTGTTTCCTGATGTGGCGTCTGCGTCTGCCGGCGCCCAACCGTCAGTATCGTAGGCTAGAACATCTCCCTTCACACATCCGGTATTGGTTTTGAGAGTGTATCTGCTGACTTTCATTCCAAACTCTTTGTAAATATCTCCAGCAACCATGTTAACTCACCTCACCCTTATCGTCCCTGGTGTAGCCGTAGAGTGTCTCCCTGACCTGTTCCACTAGGCTGTCTGATCTTGGAACCCTGAATCTTGCCTTCGGCCCCGCAGGTTCAGACTCTATCATCGTCACAACGGCGAGTAGGTCGTCCCTCATCTTGTCTAGGGCTTCAGCGTTGAGCTTCTTCAACTGTTCAATGTCTTTCGACCTGTCCCTCTCATCGCTCAAACCTGCCCTGATCCTGAGATCTTCAACCTCACTCGCCTTCTCAGCCAACTCCTCGGCGATGACCTTACTCTTCCACTCCTTCAACTCCTTATTCTCGGCCTTGAGCCTTTCAAGCTCGGCTTGGAATGTTTTGTGAGGCTCCTTCCTCTCAAGGATCTCAATCTTCTGTCTGCTCGTTGCAAGTTCGCCCTGCAACCTCTTGATCTCAGCCTCCAACTCTGCAATCCGTCTATCTTTCTCTTCACCCATATTTGATTCACCTATCTTACTGCTGAGTCTCTCCTCGCAGAGTTCAGACTCAACCCCCACCTCCTTTGCGGCTCGACAGAGTTCACGTAGAGCATCCATCTTCGCCTCTTGACTGTGAAACTCTGTCTGGCTCCACCTCGCCAGGGCGTTTCGTAGATGGTCGAGGTCGATCCGGCCGTCAGGCCAGCGGTAAGGAAGTTTCCTCTCACTCTTGTTTCCTTCAGGGCCCTGGGCTGACGGTGGAACATAGGCGAAGCATGAGTCAGGCCACTCCGCTGTAGGATTGAACTCAGCACCTCTCAGACTCATAATGTCACCTCTCTCGCCCCCTTCATTCTCGGGGACTTGCGGCTGGTTAGGGGTCTTGAACCTAGTCCCCATGGCTGCATCATCTCGAGCCGTTCTATCACTCTCCAGTGAGTGATCGCGATAGAGCGATGATGAAAGAGAGTATGCGAAACCAAAATTTTCAAGT
>JAGTQV010000014.1 GCA_018397035.1 Candidatus Bathyarchaeota archaeon
AAGAGAATGAAAACATACAAGAGCGTATGATCCTGTCATTGTCTGAGGTGAATCAAGGTCAGCGAGCGTCGCCCGGATCTTACAGGATCGCTAGAGGCCATCTTGACAGTCGTTGTCGGTAAGAGAAGACTAAGAGAAGCCACCTTTCTTGAGTTGCACTCCTAGTACGTATCGAGAGAAACAGAGTGCCGGTGAAGTCACTATGGTCCAAAGCAATATGAGGCAAGAGACCACATCAAGGGGCGGGGTCAATCACGAAATCTATGAGTTTGGAATCCCATTCAGCCACATCGGCTTGACTCCGGCGGAGACATCGACTTCTCCCCATTCATGAAGTATGGCAGTATCCCATATTGACAGCTCAAACGGAAAAGACAACATCTGGCCTCAAGAGTTGGGGAAGGGCCTCCCCATGAAACTTGATGATTGGGACATATGACAGGCATTTCGAGACCTGTAGCCGGTTTGGTTGTTTCCGCGCGAAAGCTTGAGATCTTGACACCCTACTTGGCACTTGCAGGACTGGTTGCCGCGGCATCCGTCGTTATGATCAGAAGACGAGAAGTCTGATCTCTTTTTCTCGCAAATCATCCGTTTGCCTCGGGCTTGCTGCGCCGCTGCAGATCGACAGTGAAGCATTAGTCTCCCTCAGACTATTCGAACCTTTGAAGTTTGACATGCTGCTGCGTGAATCCTGATTTGAACTTTGGGGGCCCAGAGTCTGCGGAGCCTCCGAAGTAATTTCTATTTGTAGTTCGTCCTGAGATCTAGAATCCCTAGCGTTCTTGCTCACACACCCCTTACGTCCGATGTGTCAGCCGAGGAAGTGATATATCGAACCCCGGAGAAGAATGTCCAGACTGAAACGTCTAGGCTAGACACTGGATCGGGAGGAGTGGTTGTCGCTGATGGACAGCGACGGGTCAGATGGCAGAGTTGTGTCTGTGGAATTCAGTACTATAACACACGCCACAGAGGATATTGAGAAAGTCGAGGAGGCCGTCTTGAACACCATCCCTCCTGAACTTCGAGGTTCAGTCCTATTCACCAGAAGATACTTGGAAGGCCACTACCGTAACCCGATAGTGATCTTGACAGCGGGCATCACGGAAGCGAAGATGGCTGGGGCGGCTCTCAGACACATATTCACCATGCTGAGCCGATCTGAGAGGCGTGAACTCAGCCTGTATTTCGAGAAGGCTCTGGATGAGGATAAGAACTTCTACATCCGACTGGATAAGCAGGGAGCCTTCAGAGGGATCGTGAGGCTGACAGACAGAGATCCTATCAGGGTGAAGGTGAAGACTGGAATGTGGCGGCCTACTGTGGAGGGTGCCAGGAAGATACTCGAGGATCTGGGCATGAGGGAATGAGGAGATTCGTGGATCTATGTGTAAGGCCTCCTGAGGGGGATCTCGCTGTTCAGGAAAGGATGGCCGCTCTGGCCTGCGAGGCTGGACTATCCTCAGTCGGCCTGCGCTTCAGGTCTGAGGCTCAGACAGGTGAGAAGGAGTCTGCCGCAAAGATCTTCTGTGATGCAGGTCTGGACTGCGCCTTCGGAGTAGAGATCGCGCCTGCTTCCAGAAAGCAGCTTCTCAGGCAAGTTAGGACCCTGCGAGAGCGCTTCGACTTCATCGCGGTCAGGTCAAGTGATCCGGCGACGCTTGCTGCAGCATCCCGTGATAGTCGTGTTGACCTGGTCTCCCTTGAGCTCCAGAAGTCACTCCGCGTGAAGCACTCCATTCTCAAGGCATGCAGGGCAGCTCTGGAGCTTGAGCTCTCCAGAATCCTGCCGGCACCAGCTGGGGGAGTATACGAATCATTGAGGAGTCTCTGTTTCGAGATCGAGATGGTGAAGAGATTCCGTACAGATGTGGTTCTGTCAAGCGGCGCAGCTGGGCCGCTTGGTCTACGCTCTCCAAGAGATATGGCGGCTCTAGCGACGCTGCTGGGTCTACCGTCAGAGATCGCGTTAGACGCGATCTCAACGAGACCGCTAAGCTTGATTAAGAAAGGAAGAGAGCGGCTGACAGGCTGAAGAGCCTAGAGACGATGCAGTTGGGATGAGGGTATTGCAGAGAGAGAGATGGCGGTACCTGCTTGTGAGGGTCGTCGGTGACAGAAAGGTCTCAGAAGAAGAATTCAAAATAGCTTTGGAAGATGTCTTGAGATGCTTCTTCGGTCTTACAGGTCTGTTGCAGGCGAACCTCAAGATCCTCAGGTATTCCCTAGAACACGGTGAGGTTGTTCTGAAGTCTCGAGCTGGATCACTTAACATAGTCAGATCCGCGGTTGCCCTGTTGACGCAGGTCTCTGGAGAAACCGTTTCAGCATTCGTAGTTCGATGCTCTGGGACACTCAAAGCCTTAAGAAAAGCGGAGTGCGGCCGATGCAAGCTGCATTCTGCATGGCGGAGATAATTGTGGGGCGGCTTATTCTGGGCTTACTCCCATCTGACGACGGGTTTCCTCACAAGCCCGTAAACCAAGATGAACGCGCCCAGTACCGCTACAGGATAGCCTGCCTGCTTCAGCATCCGCTCCTCCCTGACCTCAGGCAGAGTCGTCTGGTAGGAGTACCTTGCTGAGAGCGTGACCTCCTTCTTGTACATAGGGTCTATTGTGTTGTCAAGGACTATGTGGAAAGTTCCATTCCCACCTGAAGAGAATGAAACATTGAACCTCTCCACTCTCTCCCGCAACAGGAGGTACTCAATGTTCTTCTCGCCGTTTCTCCACCTCTGATACTCATCACCGTTCATCACGTACAGGTTCACTACGCCGCTGCTGTTCAAGCCTGGCACCGTGACACTACCCTCGAGATTCACCAAGTAGTCTTCTCGAAGCTCAATATCCTTCACAGCATAGTCGCCTATCGGACCCAGTCTCACCCCATCGAAGATGGTACGGGTCTCCACAATAGGGGTCTCGACAGTGTACGTGTACACCCCGAAATGCGCCATGAGCAGACCTACCACCAGCAGAGCTGCCCCTGCAAGAGTGGGGATGGCTCTCATACAGACTCATCACCAATAGGGATCCTTATTGACGAATTAAAGGCTACGTGCACCCACCGAGACACCTAACATAGAGAGTATAGAGCAGAAAAATCTGGCCTAGGCCGGTCAAGGTGAAGACAGACCATCTGCACCTGTAGGCCGTACCAGTCTACAAAAGGTTTTTACTCAGGTTCAGAATACTTCGATAGAAAGATTTCTGGGGAAAAGGTGTAAGGTTTGTCAATGTTCGCAGCGCCAGGGGCTTACGACCGTGCAATAACAGTCTTCTCACCTGATGGAAGACTCTTCCAGGTTGAATACGCCTCTGAGACTGTGAAGAGGGGTGCAACAGTCCTCGGGATAGCCTGCAAGGAAGGCGTGGTCTTGGCGGCTGAGGAGAGGGCTGCCTCAAGGCTGCAGGACCCCTCATTCATGTGGAAGATCTTCCAGATAGACGAGCACATAGGCGTCGCAGTCGCAGGGCTGAGCTGCGACGCGCACACACTCGTCGATCAGGCCAGAATATATGCGCAGAGCAACAGGCTGATGTATGATGAGCCGATAGACGTCGAACTGTTAACGAGGAGGATAGGTGAGATAGAGCAGCTCTACACTCAGCATGGAGGCGTCCGACCTTTCGGCATATCGATGATCTTCGCAGGAGTCGACCGGAAAGGGAGCAGAGTCTTCTGGACTGATCCGAGTGGGGCCTACCTCGCCTACAAAGCATGGTCGATAGGAGCTGGCGGCGACGCTGCAAACGAGATCCTCGAGGCAGAGTACACCGACGATCTCACACTGGAAGGAGCGATCATGCTAGCCCTAAGATGCATGACCAAGATCCTTGAGGGTAAAGCTGTCCCACAGAAGATCAGGATGGCCACGATACCGGCAGACACCAAGAAGTTCAGGAAGCTTACGAATGAAGAAGTAGGGGAATACCTGAAGAAGCTCGAGCCAACTAGAAAGGCTCCTCAGAAATGAGCAGCAGATACACAACCGCTCGCTTGACGGTCGGTGGAGAACATTTCGAGATACTGGTCAAACCAGATCTAGCACTTGAATACAAGACTGGCAAGCCTGTCCCTATAACTCAGATGATCGCTATAGAAGAGATCTACTCTGACGCTAGTAAAGGGACGAGGGCCTCCGCGGAGAAGCTTCAGAAGAGCTTCGGCACCACAGAACCTCTCAAAGTCGCGGAGGAGATAATGAGGCGTGGAGAGCTCCAGCTGACCACAGAGCAGAGGAGGCAACTTGTAGAGGAGAAGCGTAAGCACATAATCTCATTCATCTCGAGGAACTGCATCGACCCTAGGACTGGAGCACCACACCCGCCTGCCAGGATCGAGCAGGCATTATCCCAGGTCAGGATCACGATAGACCCTTTCAAGAGCGCAGAGGAGCAATCGAAGGATGTGATTGAGATGTTAAGGCCCCTACTACCGATCAAGATGGAGCAGATGCGGGTGGCCGTAAGGATCCCTGCTGAGTATGCTCCGAGGGCATACGGCGCACTGAAATCCTTCGGAGTCATAAGTCGGGAAGAGTGGCAGTCTGACGGTTCCTGGGTTGGAACCATGGAGATGCCGGCAGGACTCTACGGGCCATTCATAGAGAGAATGGGTAGACTCACACAGGGGAGCATCCAATCAAAGGTTCTACGTTAGGAGAGTTCTGAAGGTCAAGCATCCCCTCTCAGCAGCCTCTCCATCCTCAAAGCCTCTCTTCTGAGTTCCTCCAGATCTCTGAGGATATCATCCACGGCCTCGATCAAGCTCTTCTCAACGTTCCTGGACAACGGGGCTGCCCACCCCAGAGAAATCAGCTCCAACTTATAATCCTAGGCCTGTCAGCCTCCTGAAAGGAGGCCTTAAAAAATATCCGGTTCAAGGCAGAACCTCAAGAATAGTGACTCGCCCCCAGGAGACTGTATCGGCTGCAACAGTCTACTCGACGTCGCCGGAGCATCCGAAGCCACCGCCTGAACAGGTCACAGAAAGATTTAGTAAGACCAGCTTGCGAACTAACGTGAATCCACTCAGTGGTTGATGGGACCTGCAGCATTCTGGGTGACGGGGGCTAGATCCGAAGCTGTGATAAGGCACATCCCCATTGACATGATCCAACAGCTGGAATGAAGGGATAGGCAAGACAAGTCTTACCGGAAGAGGCATGTGAGTGGTTCAGAATTGACGCTACACGTAGAGAAGAGGCAGATAGTCACTCCGGGGGAACTGCTTGCTCAGGGGGACTACTATCCAGATCTGAATACCTTCAGGGAAGGTGACAGCATATACTCCACAATCATGGGTATCTTCGACCATAGGGGAAACCGGCTCTCAGTCGTGCCACTCAAACACTGCTACATCCCTTTTGTAGATGACTTGGTCATAGGAAAGATAGTCGATGTTGGAATGTCAGGCTGGATGGTGGACATAAACTCGCCATATCCCGCACTTCTCCCTGCGACAGAGGTGATGGGCAGACAGCACCTGCCGAGAGGGGATGGTGGAAGAATACTCGAGGTCGGAGACCTCGTCAAGGCGAAGGTAATAGCCGCAGATAGAACCAGAGATCCCCTGCTCACTATAAGGGACAGAGGTCTTGGGAAGATAAGCCGCGGCAGAGTCCTCAAGATCTCGCCTTCCAAGATCCCCCGCCTCATCGGCAAGGACGGTTCGATGATAAACATGTTGAAGAAGGAGAGCTCATGCTCCTTAAACGTTGGACAGAATGGGGTAGTGCTAGTGACTTGCGAGACCCCGGAGAAGGAGGAACTGGTAATCGACGTGATAAAGGTGATCGAGAGGGAGGCTCACACTCAAGGATTGGCTGATAGAGTCTTGGAGCTGATGAAGAGCAGGATTAGAGGTGAAGGAAATGCAGAAGGCACCTGAAAGACTGATAGATGAGAACGGATTCAGACTTGATGGCAGACGGCCTGAGGAGTTCAGGCCGATAAAGCTCCAAGTCGGGATACTCGATAACCCTGACGGGTCAGCATTTATCGAGCAGGGCAAGAACAAGATCATAGTTGGCGTCTACGGTCCTAGAGAGATACACCCCAAGCACATGGTCCTTCCTGACAGGGCGGTGATAAGATGCCGGTACCGCATGGCACCTTTCTCGACAGAGGAGAGGAAGAACCCGGCACCGTCCAGGCGTGAGATAGAGATCTCCAAGGTGATAAGGGAGGCTCTTGAACCCGCAGTGATGCCTGAATACTACCCCAGGACTGTGATAGACATATTCGTGGAGGCCCTCCAGTGCGACGGCGGGACGAGATGCGCAGGGATTGTGGCAGCATCCCTAGCGCTGGCAGATGCAGGAATCTCCATGAGAGAGCTGGTATCAGCCTGCTCAGTCGGCAAAGTCGAAGGGCAGATAGTAGCCGACCTCTTCGATCTCGAGGACAAATACGGTGAAGCCGACATGCCTGTCGCGATCATGCCGAACCTGAATAAGGTGACTCTGATACAGATGGACGGGAAACTCAGCAGGGACGAGTTTGAGAGAGCCTTCGAGATGGCCTTGGACGGGTGCAGAAAGATACGGAACCTCCAGGCTGAGGCTCTGAAGCGGAGATGCGAAGTACTGACAGGCACGGAAATGCCAGAGAAAGGCAGTCTGGAGGCTCATTAATGTCGATGACACCACAGGCTGCACCGACGGCGAAGATCGAGCAGGAATGGATTCGTGACCTCGCATCGAAGAACCGGAGAATCGACGGGAGGGCCCCATCAGACTACAGAGAGATAACCATCGAGACTGGAACGATCGAGAAGGCAAACGGTTCCGCTCGAGTCACACTCGGTAAGACGAAGATACTGGTCGGAGTTAAACTTGAGCTTGGAGCGCCCTTCCCCGACACGCCGAATGAAGGTGTCCTCACAGTCAATGCTGAACTCACACCCATAGCCCACTCAAGTTTTGAACTGGGCCCCCCAGGAGAGAACGCTATAGAGCTGGCACGGGTAGTTGACAGAAACCTCAGGGAGTCAAAGGCTATAGACCTCAAAGAACTATGTATAGAACCTGGAAAGAGAGTCTTCATAGTCTTCGTGGACGTATACGTGCTTGATCATGACGGTAACCTTGTAGATGCCTCAACATACGGGGCGCTGGCCGCCCTGCTGAAATGCAGAATGCCTGAATGCGAGATCAGGGACGGCGAGATAGTCTACAGTGGGAGCTTCAGGCCGCTTCCGATGAGAAACTATCCTGTCCCAGTCACCTTCGCCAAGATCGGCAGAACCTTGATAGTCGATCCATGCCTGAAGGAGGAGGAGGTTATGAGCACCAGACTGACAATAGGAGTCGACAAGGAAGACTGTGTCTGCGCTATGCAGAAAGGAGGGATGGGTACACTGGAGGTCCATGAGGTCACCGCTGCAGTCGAGGCTGCTATACTCAAGTCAGGGGAGATAAGGAAGTTGATCATGGAGGCTGCATGCTAGATGCCTAGGACACGCAGGACAGGACTTGGGGGCGGGTTGGCAACACGGTACGGGACAGCCCCCAGGAGACAACACATAGAGGTAATTGCTCGAATGCGGCGACGGCATGAATGTCCACAATGCCAGAGGACGGCCGCCAGGAGACTCAGCGTAGGGTTATGGGAGTGCCGGCGATGCGGGTTCCAATTCGCAGGAGGAGCATATACACCATCTACTAAGACAGGAGATGTGGCGAGGAGGTCTGCGACCGGACTCACCCACTCGACATCCCCTGAGGAAAGCCTCCCCATAAAGACGGCGAGTGCAGGGCCTAAACCTGAACCTAAGAAGAGGCGTAGGAAAGCCAAGGCTGACGATACCATAAAGGAAGAGAGTCAGTGATCCTGGTAACGACAGGGAGGAATCCTACACAGGCCACAAGAAGGCTATCGAGCGAGCTTGCCAGATATCTTCCTGGAACAACCAAGCTGGTGAGGGGCAAGCTCAGTCTTCGACAAATCACGGATCATCTTGCAGCCGCAGGCATAACCCGTCTAGTCCTAGTGTACAGGGGAGCCCACGGCCCAGGTCAAATAGAACTGATGCGGCTCGAAGGCAACGAACTCAAGAGGGTTCCCCCAACCATCTTTATCCAGAATATCGAATTCACACCGCCCGGCAGAGGACGCAGCGTAGTGAAGGTTGACTCCGTCACAGTCGGGTCTCAGCAGCTCCTCCCATTGGCGAAAGCACTATCCAACTTCCTAGATCTTCCACTCACCGGCGGCTCCCCGAGCGACTTCAAGTATTCCTTGCACCTATCATGTGGTAGACGGGGGGCAGCGAGGCCCATACTGAGTCTTCCAGGAGGAGAGGCGAATGGCCTCAAATTAACAGTCAAGGAGCTGGAGTGGTGATGCAGCAGTGAGAGAAGCTGGGAGAGCGGTGAGGGCCGATGTTGTTGTTCCCTTCAGATCAAGGGCAAGCCTTCTCGCGATAAAGGCTGCCATGATTGTTGATGAGAGAGAACCTCCAACCTCAAGAGTCTCTGTGAAAACCATGTTGCGGGGGATGAGGCTGGTTCTGCGGATATCGGCGGACGACATCTCCTCCCTGAGGGCTGCCTTGAACTCTAACTTGAGGCTTGTACTCACATGGATCAGGATCGCCGCCGCTTTGGATTCGCATTCCTACCGGGCCAGGTAACCCTCCTGAAAAGAACCACGTCGACTGCATAACCCGGCACATGGTGAGGCAGAGCTGAGTCACAGTCTCAGCCGGAGTGATCCTGATAGCACTAGCCTTGCCAGTCGTTCATCCAAGGAGAGGTGAGCACCTCTGATCTGAGGTGAGCGGTTCAGTCTTCTCTATGCTTGACCTGCTGCCGCATCCCGGTTTCAATGCTTGCCATAACCCTTTTCACATCAGGGTTGATGGCAAACTGTTGCTGAGAGTCATAGACATTTGACGTGAGTAGAGACCGGATCAGCTCGAAACTCTTCTCTTGATGTAGCAAACATTCTATATACATCATTGGAGGTTTAAGTGTTCTCAGCCTCATCGTAGCCTTTGAATGGGGGTGGATTCGATTGCCAAAGTCCAAGAAGAAGAAAAAGAAGAAGTGATAGGGACTCTGCTGGGGAGTTCACTGAGACCACATCAATCGCTAGATTCAAATAACCACTTGCCAGCATAGAGGCTGAAACGACTGGGGTAGAGTTGTCAGGGACTTGGATGAAGACAGAGAGATACCGCCTGAGCTGAGGGAACAGCTTGTTAGACTCCAGCAGCTTCAGCAGACGCTCCAAGCTGTCCTAGCCCAGAAGCAGCAGCTTGAACTGGAGAAGTCGGAGATCGAGAAAGCAACAGCTGAACTTGAGAAGGCGGCTGACGACACGCCTGTCTACAAGAGTCTGGGGAGCATATTGGTCAAGACCGACAGGCAGGCCATGCTGAGCGAGCTGAAGGAGAGGGGCGAACTGACGAATACTCGGGTCACAGTCTTGGGGCGGCAGGAGGAGCGGACCAGAACCAGACTGAAGGAGCTCCAGCAGAAGCTTCAGGAGAGGCTTGGAGGCTCACCGGAACCGAAGTGAGCTGGTGAGTGAACTCGGGAAGCCCCCGTAGCAGACTGAAGAGAAGGCTGAAGCAGGAAGAGATAGAGGAGATCTGTGAAGCAGCCGAGGATGCTGCACGCAAAACCCTATTCGCAGAGCTGAGTCAGAAGCAGGTCTCCGACTTCGAGATAGCGGTCGAGGCCACAGGGGATAAACCTTTGACTTTGACGGTTGATATCTCAGCCTCCCCCGGCCTGTCGAATAGGCGGCTTGGCAGGCTGATCGAAGAGGCTTGTGACAGAGCTTTCGAGGCTGCAGAGCAGAAGGCTAAGGAACTCGGAGTTGCGTAGACTATCCAGGATCCGGTCGATCACAAGAAAAGCCAGAGGGGCCACGATCCTAACTCATAGAAACGGCGACCCGGACGCCGTCTGCTCAGCCTTCGCCCTGAGGAGGCTGCTGAGGAGATGGAATCCTAGGCTCAGAGTTGTGATAGGGACCCCTGAAGGAGTGAACAGGATCTCTGAGAGGATAATCAGCAAGTTCAGATTCGCTGTCGAGTCAGAGCCTAGACTCGATGATGCTGACATCATCTTCACCGTGGACATGAACAACTTTGAGCAACTCGGCTCCATCGCCTCCGCGGTCAGGATCCTGAGTAGGCCGGTAGTGGTCATCGACCACCATCATCCCCATCCTTCGATGAGGAGCTTCGCATCCCTCAGCCTATGTGATGAAAAATCGCCGTCGACCTGCGAGATAATCTGTGAGCTGTACCGGCGCTCCCGCCTGAGACCCGGAGTTCAGGAGTCTAGGGTCTTGCTTGTCGGGATACTGTATGAGACGAAGTACCTCAGGTTAGGCACCTCCAAGACTCTCCTGACAGTAGCAGACCTTATCAGGCTTGGCGCCAGGGTTGAAGGGTTGACTTCAATCCAAGAGTCCCCCATGGATATCTCAGAGAGGCTTGCACGCCTGAAGTCCGCTCAGAGGTCCAAGATACACCATGTCGGAGAATGGGTAGTTGTGATGTCGAGCGTAGGTTCACATCAGGCCTCTGCGGCAAGAGCGATTATCATGCTTGGAGCCGACCTAGCGGTGGTGGGCAGCCAAGACCGGGAGCAGCTGAAACTCAGCCTCAGATCCACAAGGGAATTCTATGAGCGGTCTGGAATCCACCTTGGACGGGACATAGCGAAACCCTTAGGGGACTACCTCAACGGAACCGGTGGAGGCCACTCGCTGGCCGCAGGCGTGAACGGTTCAGGGCAGCTTGATCTGGCTCTTAATAGGTGTCTTGAGATGCTTGAGGAACTCACAGAAAACCCTGATAATCGACGAGAAGACTGATGAAGAGAAAGGCCGAGGGCTTAGAAACGTCATGATGAAGAGATCGGTGCCATAGGCTTGAGAGTGATCGAGGCTCATAATCTCTCATTCACCTATGCTGGGTCGAAGAGGCCTGCGATACTTGACGTCAACCTTGGAGTGGATAAGGGGGAGTTCGTGGTGCTGACAGGACCAAGCGGCTGCGGCAAGACGACGTTCGCAAGATGCTTGAACGGTCTTATACCGAACTTCTACCAGGGCGAATTGTCAGGGAGCATCACAATTATGGGAACGGATATTTCAGGACACACCACGAGCGAACTTTCCAGGAAGGTGGGGTTCGTATTCCAGAACCCTGAGAACCAGCTCTTCTCATTATCTATTGAGAGGGATGTTGCATTCGGCCCTGAGAACCTTGGACTGCCCAAAGAGGAGACGAGAAGACGTGTCGACTGGGCCATGGAGATTACAGGGATAAGTGAGCTCCGTGAGGCTGCACCTTACGAGCTCTCAGGCGGCCAGCAGCAGCGGGCTGCGATAGCCGCAGTCCTGGCGATGAAGCCTGAGATAATGGTTCTCGACGAGCCGACCTCCTTCCTAGACCCTCTCTCAGCCAGTCAGATACTTGAGGCTGTTGCAGACCTGAGAGAAGAGGCGAATATGACGATAGTGTTGATCGAGCATAGACTCGACCTAGCGTCGAAGTACGCGAGCAGAATAGTGGTGATGGATCAGGGGAGAGTCGTCCTTGATGGGCCGCCAGCCAAGGTCTACGGTGAAGAGGCCAAGCTGATCGGTGTAGGCATACCTAAGATATCGATGCTCTTCAACCTCCTGAGGCAGGACGGGTTCGACATGGGGGAGACCCCTGTCAGTGTGGAGGAGGCTACTGAGCGACTAAGGAGCTATCTTAAGGATGATCGAGGTTAGGGGTCTTTGCTTCGCATACGATGATGTGGAAGTATTGCACAACATCGATCTCAGAATATCAGACGGGGAGTTCGTCGCCGTGATGGGGGAGAACGGCGCAGGCAAGACGACGCTCATCAAGCACTTCAACGGTCTGCTCAAACCGTCCAGGGGCGAGGTCCTAATCGATGGGGTCTCAACCAGAGAGTCTACTGTGGCGAACCTCTCAAGGGTTGTAGGTCTGGTCTTCCAGAACCCTGACCACCAGCTCTTCTCCGAAACCGTCTTTGAGGAGGTCGCCTTCTCCCTGAGGAACCTCGGCTACCCTGAGGAGACTGTCAGAAGACGTGTCAGGTTCATCCTTGAGACACTGGACTTGGGCGGCTACGCTGAGGAATCCCCCCTCATGCTCAGCGGGGGTGAGAGGAAGAGGGTCGCATTAGCCTCTGTGCTGGTCTCTGAGCCGAAACACATCATACTCGATGAGCCGACGATAGGGCAGGACTACCAGCAGAAGGAGCGGCTTAGAAACTTCATAGTGCAGATGAATTCCCAAGGGAGGACCGTCGTCATAGTAACCCATGATGTTGAGTTTGTGGTTGACTGCAAGCCCAGGGTTGTGCTTCTATCTAGAGGCTCGATCCTGGCCGACGGCCCCTACGACTCGATCCTCTCAGATAGAATACTGGTTGAGAAAGCTTCACTCATCCCACCGCAGATCTCGATCCTCATGTCCTCACTGGCGGGACTGGGCTTCAACCCGAAGATCATCGACCTCTACCAGGCGAGATCCGCTCTTGAGAAGAGGCTTTGCGAATATGTCTCTGAACATGTTTGAAGGATTCAAGTTCAAACGGAAGGATACGCTTCTTCACAGAATGGATCCACGGCCGAAGTTCCTGATAGCTCTCACCATCTTCCTCCTCTCACTGATCTACGTGAACGTACTGGTTCTTCTAATCCTGTTGACGGTGCAGGTTCCACTCGTCTACGCTTCAAAGTCTATGCGCCGCTGGTTCGGCTCGATGAGGGGGGGCACGATCCTTGCCGCAATGATATTCTTCATGAACTTCCTGACAGGCTCAACACTGGTCTTCTCAGCCACCATGACCTTGAGGTTCCTAGTGCTGGTTTCAGCCTTCTCGATCTTCTTCATGACAACCTCCCCTGATGATCTAGGGCTGGCCCTGGAGAGGATCGGTCTCCCCTATACTCTGAGCTTCACCTTCACAACCTCGGTCAGGCTTGTCCCTACGATCGCGATTGAAGCCCAGACTATTGTTGACGCTCAACGGTCGAGGGGACTAGAGTTGGATAGGGGCAGCGTGATCGAGAGGGTCAGGAAGTACATTCCAATACTTATTCCTCTGATCGTATCAGCGATAAGGAGGAGTACGGAGCTCGCCGAGGCCCTGGAGTCTAGAGGATTCGGGGCTGTGAAGCACCGCGAGCCCTTAGCGACGCTCAGGATGAAGCGGTCAGACTGGGCGGCGGCCATCACCACGACTCTGGTACTGGTTGCAGGCGTATATGTGCAGAACACAATGCCCATCCCGAGCTTCGACACTGGGATACGTATTCCTCTCCCGTGGGGTCCATAGCTTAGGCCTTGACAGTGCAGACTGAGGATGAAGCTATCTGTCTTCGGTTCTGATGGGGTTTCCACACCCCACACTAGTCTCCTGGGCACACCTTCAATCCTCCAGTCAGACAAGTTCACAGGCTCCTTTGGAACAGCTTCGAGTTGCGGGGATTGGAGGTTTAGGGGAGTGGAGGATGCGCTCATGATCTACAACGTGGATGAATGAGCGTGCGTTGATCTAGGGGTCACGGCAGGTTGACCCGCCGCTTGTCTGGCATGGATCCGTCGAGAAGGATTGGGTGAGCGTCTTGTGTGGTGGATGGGTGTTGTCATCGCCCCTTATACAGACGTTAATCCGCCCCCAAGACCTTGTCGTCCTGTCATCCTCAGAATGGGAAGCCGTTATATTCAGTATATGTCATCAGGATAGTTCATCGACTCACCTGCACGATGTCAGGCCGGAGCAGCTCTTCAACGGGGTTTCGAATAGAGATGTCGATGAGGTTAGACTCATCCAGCTTCGCGGACAAGATACTGGCTGCCTCAAGCCTCGCCTCTGAAGGTTCAAGTGGAGAGGTGGAGTTCGCCTTCACTGAGAAGGCGTTGCGGGAACCATCGATAAGGAAGAGGCTTCAAAACTATGCTGAACAACATGCACATGAAGGACTTGTATTCGATGAATACTTGAGCATCAAGTCCAGCCTGCGGGTTAGCTCCTCTGGGAGTCTGCCCCTGCATAATGGTGCATTCACCAGGCCTCTCGAGGAGAGGGTGAGAGGTTTCCTAGTACATCTCTCCGAAGCTGGCAGACTGGAGGAACTGGTCCAGTACGCCCTGGTCCATGTGACGCCGAGGCGGCCGGAGGCCTTCTACACGATGTCTCGAGATGCGGAGGGAATGGAGCCTATCATAAGGGAGAGACTTGCAAGTATTGAGTCCAAGTGGGCTGAGCTTCCTAAGTTTGGAAAACAGCTGTTGAACATGACGTTCCTTATAGAGAATGACAACTCGTACGAGGTAGAGGTTGAGGATACGGTCGGCCTATTCCGGGGTAGGCTGGAGAAGGCAAGAGAGATCGCTGAATCGATCTTCCAGTCGAGGCTGAAGCTGGTGAGGAAGTTCACACTGTAGGCTGAGGCTTCTATTATCAGGTTGATGGCTGTGGAGGTTTGCCGATGCTTCTGACGAACTCCATCGACTACGCTCATCTTATAGGCCGCGATGCTTCAGATCTCGAGATACTGAGAGGCCGGGCGGAGATAGATGGTAAGGGTGGTTGTGGATGAACGGGAGAGATCTCAGGTTCCTGAGCATCTCAAAGGTCTAGGTCTGAGTCTAGACTTCAGACTACTGGAGGAGGGCGACTACATCGTCTCAGGTTATGCTGTTGAAAGGAAGACCGTTCGAGATTTCCTTCTCTCCCTGTATTCAGGTCGACTCTTCGACCAAGCATACAGGCTTGGAGAAGCCTACCGTCTTCCAATCCTGGTGGTTGAAGGGAACCTATACTCAGCCCTCAGGGATATGAGGAACCCCAGAATCTTCTGGGGAGCCCTCGTCACCGTCTCCTTCAGATATGGGCTGCGAGTATTCTTCACAAGGGATCCTGGAGAGACGGCTGAGTTGATAAACATCCTTGCGAGGCATTCACCTGGGCTTAAGGTGAAGAAGCCGATAGTCGTTCGGAAGCCTAGATCGAGCAGGCTCCGTGAAGGGCAGGTCGCCCTGGTGAAGGCGCTTCCAGGAGTCGGGGACAGGCTGGCTGAGCAGCTCCTGAGACGTTTTGGGAGTCCCCGCAGGATCTTCCACGCTCCAGAGTCTGAGTTGATCATGAGGGGTGGTCTACCACGGACTTCTGCTGCAAAGATAACCTCACTCCTGAACGCTGACTACAACAGACTTGGGAGGGAGCCTGCTCAACTGAGACTCTCAGACGTCTGACCGCAACCATAAAAAGACATGTGTGAAGTTCTAGATGGAGGTTCCTCAGGTAAGATGGCGCTCAAGACCTTCGCCAGAGCCTGCGAGCAGATAATCAAGGGTGTCGATACTACCCTCTCAAAGATCTCACACAGCCAAGTTGAGGTTATGATCAACATGATGCTCTGGGCGAGGTTCAGGAGGATACTGGTCATAGGGGTCGGCAGGAGCGGCCTGATAGGGAGGGCCTTCGCGATGAGGCTGATGCATCTTGACTTCGACGTCTATGTGATGGGTGAGACGATAACGCCGGCGATCGGCAAGGGAGACTTGATAGTCGCCATCTCCGGGTCAGGGACGACTAAGCTCGCAGTCACAGCCGCCGCCATCGGGAAGGAGGTGGGCGCGAAGATAATAGCGATAACATCCCATCCCAACTCAGACCTGGGGAAGATCGCTGACCATGTAGTCCAGATAAGAGGCAGAACCAAGATCGCCAAGGAGAGGGACTACTTCCTGCGGCAGCTCACCGGCGTCCATGAGCCGCTGGCACCTCTCGGAACGATATTCGAGCTCAGCACAATGGTCTTCTTCGACAGCCTCATCGCGGAGCTTATCCAGAGACTCGGCAAGAGCGAGGGTGAACTTCGAAGAAAACATGCAACGATCGAGTAGAACTGGTGCTTTCAGCCCTTCTCCACCAGCTCAGCCTTTACGAGTTCCAGGTGGCCCCTGTCTCCTCTCCAGACCCTCAGTAAGTCGCTCACAACTATTCTCTTCTTGAACATGTTAGAATCGACGACGAATGTCTCGTACTCGCCACCTTCACCTGAAGGGTTAAGCCCGTACCTGTCCCGTAGTCTGCCCAGCTCCTCGATAGCATCTCTGTCAAGTGTTCTCCCGAGCCACCTCTGATCAAGACCTAATGCTGCTACAGCGACGACTACCGCCTCCAGTCCAGACTCAACCTCTTCTCGAAGCAGCCTCATCTGATCCATACCCCATAATGGTGTGAGGCATCTCAGCCCAAGCCGATCCGCCATATCCTCGATCCTTCTCTTCTGGTACTGGCTGGCGACCGCTCCAGCAGCGACGCCGTCCACTCCATGTTGAATCCTGATCTCTGCAATGCACTCTCTAAGCTCATCCTCCTCTCTCCCTGCTTCCACATTGAAGGCGGAGATGGGGATGCCCATAGCCTCCGCCTGCAGGCTCGTCCACTCGACGCAGGGATAATGAAAAAGCAGCGACTCGGCACTTCCAGGTTTCAGTGTGAGCAGCAGCTTGACGTCGTGGCCTACTTCTCTCAGCTTCTGGACTGTGTAGAGGCTGTCCTTTCCACCGCTGAAGAGGACTGCAACACGCATCTTCTGCTCAGCACCTACACTCTTCTGTCTGAGCATCGCGGCCTGGCTTTCCTCCTGAAAATTGCCTCGTACAGTTCTTTGACTTTCTCGACCGTGTCGATCTCGCCTGCAGACTTGTCCTCCCTTATCCTCTTTATCCTGGCGAAACGTAGAGCGTAACCAGACCTGTAGTGGGGGCTCATCTGCACCTCGTCATAAGCCACCTCAAGAACGATCTCAGGTTTCACTTTGACAGTGTACCCGTCGTCCATGATCTTCAGACTCTGGAGGCGTGCGGTCATGTACTCGAATTCCTCATCTGTCAATCCCTTGAAAGTCTTACCAACCTCGAGCAGGTCGCCGGTCTCCGAATCTCTGACGGCCAGGTGATAGTTGCTGAGCCATCTATGCCTTCTTCCTGAGCCCCTGTCAGCAGCGACTATGACCACATCCAGGGTCTCAGCCTTCTTTACCTTAAGCCACCCTTTCCCTCTCCAGCCTGGGGTATACCTGGCATCAGGCGCCTTCGCTACCAAGCCCTCATGGCCTTCCCGGATGGACCTGTCGAAGAATTCCTCTGCCTCGGAGAGCTTGTCTGTCAGAAGCATCGGGGCCAGAAGCTCCTTGGCGCAGACCTCCTCCAGAATTCTGCGCCTCTCACTCAACGGAAGATCAAGCACAACCTTCCCTGAAAGGTAGAGTATATCAAAGAGGAACAGTCGGACCGGGACTCGGCGGATCGCCTCCTGGACGTCTCCGGTCCTCCTGAAGCGCCGCATAAGCTCCTGGAACGGCATCGGCCTACCGGCCTCATCTACAGCCACGACCTCCCCCTCAACGATCGCCTCCTGAACATGAAGGCTGCGAAGCACAAGATCCACTATATCCGGGAGGCTTGGAGTGATTCTTGACAGTCTTCTGCTGAATACCTCAACATGTTCACCCTGCCTGTGTATCTGAACCCTGGCGCCGTCGAGCTTATACTCGAATATGGTCCTCTCAGGATGCATCCTGAAGACCGACTCAAGATCCGGGGCCGTATCCGCCAGCATCGGACTTACCGGCTCGAAGAGTCTGACCCCTACCCGCATCAGCCCTTCCCTACGTTCTTTAAGTGCCAGCCTCGCAGTCTCGCCTAGGTCTCCGATCAGAGTGTAGGCTCTCCTGACCAGCTCCCTCTCAACTCCTGCCGCCTTCGAGATCGCTTCCAGAAGTAGCCCCTCGGCGAGGCCGACCCTCAACTCACCCAACACCATCCTGACTATGTACTCCCTTTCAACCTCGCTCGCGTGACTCAGCAGGGCTGATATTATCGCCTCCTTCCTCGACCTCGACCCTGCGCCAAAGATTGAGGCGGCTCTCCGAAGCTGATCGTAGACGCCGACTATCGTTAACTCCGGCTCCTCCAGAGTCGTCTGGCTGGTTGAATAGAGTACTCTCTGCAATATCCTACCCTTCACCTCTAGGGCCCCTCTGTCCCTTTGAGAGGAGGCCAAGCCAGACATCAGGAGGACCGCTGCTCGGACCTCCTGTTCATCGAGTCCCTTCAGGAAGATACTTAACCTCTGGATCTTCTCTCTTCTGCTTGAGGTTGCTCCCAGTTCCTGGAGCATATCTGTCATCTTCATGAATAGAGTGGGCGAGGGCATCGGCGACTACTCTGAAAAGTTTAAAAGTTTTAGGGGCTTCTTGAGGCTAGCCTCTAGCAAATGATGACTTTGGAGGAGGATAAAAGTGCCGCGTTACAAGTCGACCGCGGAGATAATGAAGATAATCCAGAATAAGGACCAGATCCGAAAGATCTAGGCTGAACAAGCCTGATCCGGAATATATCGGCATTATCGCGCATGTAGACCATGGCAAGACGACGATGTCAGACTCGCTCCTGGCTTCGTCAGGTTTACTCTCCCCATCTGTCGCAGGCAGCGCCTTGGCACTGGACTTCATGGAGGAGGAGCAGAAGCGTCAGATGACGATCAAGGCTGCAAACGTCAGCCTCCTGCATGAGAGGGAGGGTGTGCCTTACGTCATCAACCTCATCGACACACCTGGACACGTTGACTTCTCAGGCAGAGTGACTAGGTCTCTCAGAGCCATCGACGGCGCCGTCGTCGTCGTAGATGCTGTTGAGGAGGTTATGGTCCAGACGGAGACTGTGACGCGGCAGGCCTTAGAGGAGAGGGTTAGGCCTGTCCTCTACATAAACAAGATCGACCGGCTCATCAAGGAGTTGAAGCTGACCCCTGAACAGATTGAGGAGAGGATCTCGAGGATAATCAGGGACTTCAACAACCTGATTGAGATGTACGGTGAGCCCGAGTTCAGGAGCGAGTGGAAGGTGAGCTTCGCGACTAATACTGTGGCGATGGGCTCTGCTAAGGATAGGTGGGGCTTCACATCCGAGCTCGCCAAGAGGAGGGGGGTGAAGTTCTCTGATGTGATCTCGATGTATGAGCAGGGAAACGTCGAGGAGTTCAGGGAGAAGGTCCCACTCCATGAGGCTATACTGAACATGGCGGTTGAGGCTATGCCTGCTCCACACGCCGCCCAGAAGTACAGGATACAGAAGATCTGGAAGGGTGACATTCAGAGTGAGATAGGCCAGGCGATGATCAACTGTGACGATAAAGGCCCGGCTGTGATGGCTGTCTCGAATATAGTCGTGGATCCGCAGGCAGGCGTAGTAGCTACAGGCCGGCTTTTCTCAGGAACCGTTAAGGAGGGGGATCTCGTCCACCTCATAGGCGCCAAGACCGACTCCAGGATCCAGCAGGTCTGCATCTACATGGGCCCATACAGGGAGGTTGTGGGGGAGCTGACCGCAGGGAACATACCGGCGCTGCTTGGGCTTGAGGCTGCAAGGGCAGGTGAGACCGTCGCATCGATCAAGGACGTTGCACCGTTCGAGGCTGTCAAGTACGTTACAGAGCCTGTCGTGACACTGGCGGTCGAGCCTAAGTATAGCAGGGATCTACCGAAGCTTGTCGATACTCTGCGGAAGCTCTCGATCGAGGATCCGAACCTGGTCACGACGATTAATGAGGAGACAGGGGAGTACTTGATCGCTGGGATGGGCACACTCCACCTTGAGATAGCGACAACCCTGATCCAGAAGACAGGGCTTGAGATCACAACTTCTAAGCCCATCGTCATCTACAGGGAGGGAGTCAGGTCGGCTGCAGGCCCATACGAGGGCAGGTCGCCTAACAAGCATAACAAGATCTTCATAGAGGTCGAGCCTTTGAGTGAGGATATCATAGACATGATCAAGACAGGGAAGATCGGGGAGTACATGGACAGGGCCGCGATGGCTAAGATCCTGCGTGAGCAGGGTTGGCCTCCGGAGGAGGCTAAGGGCGTCTGGAGCGTCGATGAGAGCTGCAACATGCTCACCGAGGTCACGAAGGGCGCACAGTTCCTGCAAGACGTCAAGGACATGGTTGTCGCAGGTTACAGGTGGGGGATAAAGGAGGGGCCGCTCGCATATGAGCAGATAAGGGGCGTCAAGGCGAAGATAACAGACATCCAGCTCCACGAGGACCCTGTCCATAGAGGGCCTGCCCAGATAATGCCTATGTCCAGGAGGGCCTTCTTCGCAGCCTTCCTCTCAGCCGACCCGACACTCTACGAACCGATCCAGAGGATCACCGCCAAGGTATCGCCGGACCTCCTGGGGGCTGTGACCAGCGTGATCAGCCAGAAGAGGGGGAAGGTAGTCTCCGTCGACCAGAAGGGGAACATAGTCTACATCACAGGCGAGATCCCGACTGCCGAGACATTCGACCTGTCTGAAGCCTTAAGGAGCGCTACAGCAGGAAGAGCCTTCTGGGGGCTTGAGTTCGCCAGGTGGTCCCCTGTCCCCGCCTCGATGATAAAGCAGGTTATCGAGGAGATCAGGAAGAGGAAGGGTCTACCGCCCGAGCCGCATAAGGCCGAGGACTTTATGGATTAAACCCCGCCCTCACGGAGGCGCTACACCCCCAGGATATGCCGCATCACCCATATGATGATGCCTCCAAGGAAGACCAGACCTAACGCTATCATTATCACTATGGCATAGGTCAGGACTTGGCCTAGCAGCTTCAGGTTGAGATAGCTCGAATCTTCCTTGCTCTCATCGGTCATTCTCTTCTCCTGCCTCTGTGACATTCCCCTTCACCAATAATCAGTCTGAAAGGTATCTGCAGCTTTAACTCTTTAGTGCAGCTGCCAGTCGTCTGGCAGACGCCTTCACGTCAGCACCCCTGAGACTATCCGAGTAAGCTGCAAGTTCCTTCTAACCCAGTCTGGGCCTCCATACTTGGGGCTCCTCGCCTCCTACATCTTCCTTCCACTCCAGCGTTGACGCTTAGCCGGCATGGCTGGTAGGCCTTCTCCTCCCTGCCCACCCAGTCATCAAACCATCAATGATGGTGGTTCTGGGAAAGGTCTCAGGCTCTGCTGGGTTGAGGAGGGCTCTGATAGTCTTGTACTCAGGATCCTCGGCAATGTACAGGCTGCTTAGCAAGCAGCATCTACCTGCTGCTGTGGGGGGCTTGCTGGAGTGGCAGGCCCACCCCTCCTAGATGAATAGTGTCGCTGTAGCCTCCTTTGAGAGGTCTATGAATGTTGCTGCTCCGATCAGGTCGTCGACTTCAGGGATGAGGTCTTCCTTGGTGAGTCCTGTGAGCTGCATAGTGGGTGTGCAGGCGTGGAATCTGACTCCAAGCTCCTTCGCTGTCTTGATCATGTCAGGTATAGAGGGCATATTCTTCTTCCTCATCCTGCTCTTCATCATTCTGGTAGCTATCGCGGTCATGCCTGGGAGGATCCCTAGCATGTTAGGTATGGGAAGCGATGGGTTACCTACTGGGGCGAGCTTGAGCTTCTGCGATTTCCCTTTCGTTATTATGTCTATTCCCCAGAATGTGAAGTATAGGTGGACCTCCCATCCCATCGCTGCTGCTGTCGTCGCTAATATGAGCGGTGGATACGCCATGTCGAGTGTTCCTTTAGAGCAGACCAGAAGGATCTTCTTCTTTTCTTCACTGAACTTGCATCACCTCCATGGACTTCTGACAGCATTCCATGATCAATTCCCAGTTTCATCCTTTGCTCGATCTCATATATGTCTCCCCCCTTCTTCTGACGGCTCGACGGATGCGTGCCAGGTTTCGCATGAACCATCACTGAGGGGGCTGCTGCAGATGTCTCGAGAAGACTGGCTATGGCAAGGCTCATATCCTATCCGCGGTATACTGGGCGTGGGAGATGGCAGATTTGGACTGGGCGTCTCTGATCCTTCTCATCATAGCGGTTGGCGTAGTCTTGGCGCTTATCGGATACTTCACCTCGATCTATAATCGGTTCTTCAGACTGAAGAATTCAGCTGAGGCGACTCTGGGTCAGGTCAGGGTTGCTTTGAAGAAGAGGTTGGACATGATCGAGCAGCTGGTCGAATCTGTCAAGGGCTATGCAAGGTTTGAGAGGGAGGTTCTTGAGAAGGTCACGGAGATGCGTGCATCAGTCTTCAAGCTCAGCCCTGAAGGTTTAAGGGATCTCGATCGCGAGTCGAGATCGATCCTTGGTAATCTTTTGGCTGTCGCCGAGAACTATCCTGACCTTAAGACTTCGAGCACCGTCTCGAGCCTTATGGACTCTGTCAAGGGTGTTGAGGACGAGATCGCCAGGCACAGATACACCTACAATAATATCGCTCAAGAGTACAATATAATGCAGGATACTGTCCCATCGAGATTCGTTGGGATTATGCTCGGCCTCAGCAAGATGGCTTACCTGCAGTTCGAAGAGGAGGTTGAACGGCGGCCGAGGATCGAGTTCTGAGAGCCGAGTCAGCCTCAGGGATTCCGAATCGATCCCTTCAGCAGTCTCTCCCCGGCGATCAACGGAATCGCAGCGGCAACCAGTATCACCATGTTTATGGCAACGTTGAAGTAGGCGCAGAAGTATGCTGAGATCAGTGTGTCTGGAACAAACCAGACGAGAAGCCCTACAAGGAGCATCCTGAGCAGCTGAGGTAACTGCTGATCAAAGGCATACCTTGAAACCAGCAACATCGAAGCCGCCCACCCCATCACCGTAGCTCCGAGCAGACCGAGAAGCCACTTCGATACAAACGCCTCCTCGAGAGGAAGAAGATAAGGCTCAACCGAGAATGCGATAATCATCCCGCCTAGGATTATTGCCAAAGACAAGAGGATCAACCAGTCTCTATACAGCTTCTGAGTATCCATTGCGAGACCTTACCTAGTCATCATTCTTGACAGAAGACTACTCTCTGTTCTGGGCCTATAAAACATTAGGTTTCATGCCTCCCTAAACTCATTTCTCTCACCAACATGCTTCCCTGGAACAGTCAAGGTCTGCCTTTCTCTATCGAGCGGTGGCCACGGCTACTCTTTCCATCTAAGACGGGATACCAAATCAACTTCAGCATTGTCACAGAAGTATGAGGGTGATACTGCCTTTCCTCAGTCTCAGAGCTCTCGGTTCTTGATAAGTCTAGACCTCCATGGGCCTGCTACACACTCGAAAGTCTATTATTCACGAACAGGCCCTACTTTTCCTGCAGCAGAAGCCGAGCAGATTGCGGCTTGAATAGTAGGTATGCGGCCGTGGTCTAGCCTGGTCCAGGACGGGAGACGAGTGATCGCCTGAGCTTCCCATTCCTGGAGAGAGCTCTTAACCCGGGTCCGAATCCCGGCGGCCGCACCATCCTTGACACACACACTTTGTTACTGCTCGCTTACGCTCGCAGAGAAGACTAGCCGTTACGATAAACAAACAGCGATAGGTAACAGGTAACATTTGCTGTAAACAGTGCAAACAAGCAGTAAACCGCTGCTGCAACTCTGCCTATTATGCCGGCGTTTATACAGCCTGAACTACCGCGGGCTGAAGCCTGTGTGGTCTCCTAGACAACCCTTCTTCCGCCACAAATTTTCTTAGGAGTGCATAGGAACTCTTTAAAGGTAAGAAATGAAGTTAGTGAGAGAGATCTTCCACCAATTCCTGTGTCTACGTGTCGGCTACAGGGTAGCTGTCTGCACCTCAGCGATCATCCTAATCTTAAGCTTGACCGTAACGCCTGAGACTGTTAAAGCC
>JAGTQV010000015.1 GCA_018397035.1 Candidatus Bathyarchaeota archaeon
GAAACCTTTGAACCCCAACTTTCTACGCACACTCACACTTGCAGAGATCCTCATAGCGACTCTCATGATTTCATTTGTTCAAGGTGAACCGCCAACACCTCCGCCCCTGAATGTTGAATGGAACCCCCCAAACACAGGGGCTACTGGCGGCCAGTCTCAATACATCATGGCTGGTTGGAGTTCCGCTAACACACTGGTCGTCTGGACGAGCGCTCAAGCATACCATAGTGGAAATGCTGAAGCCGGAACCCCGAAGAGTCGCTTCAACCTAAACGAGCCAGTATACCTGTATGTTGATACTCCCATAGGCTCATTGGACAATTTCATCTGGCTATATGAGTACCACCAGTCAAACCAGTCATCTGGTAGATGGCGTTTCTGGAGGAGGGAGATAGGATTCGGAAGATTCATGTTTGGCCCATTCTATCCTGATCAGTCTCAGCCTAGCGGCAACTATACCTGGAAGGTCTGGATAGTAGAATCTGATAGTGGCGAATACCAAAGTCAGGTTCTGTCTTTTGTCTGGGGCGAAGAAATACCAGAGCTCCACAACTCATCGCTGGGCGCGATTCTAGCTCTCTTGTTGGTCCTCCCTATTCTACTCAGATTTCGTTCTGGAACATGTGAGTCGAGACGAATGTGGTGAAGGTCTCGGTCTCACACTAGATACCCTGCAGAGGAATAGAGGCTCTCCACATCTTGATAGTCACTTTCTGTATTCGCGACTAGTTATCCGCAATCTGTCTCTTTAAGAGATGCTAGAAGAAGTTGCGCCGAAGTCTTTCACTCTTCAGCGTATCAAGGGTGACTAGAACGCATTCTTTCCAGCCTCTGCAACAGCTGAAAGGTTGCGAGTGTCACCCTGAACTGTCAACGAAGCATAACTAGTCCAGCGATCTGCCAAGCACCTTCTCTTCTGACCAAGAGGAACTTTTCACGAAATACTCGGAGAGGAGGATCTATTGTGGTAGTGGTCCAGCCACGTATGAACGCTATCGACTTGGTATCATAGACTGCTGTCGCGGTATGGTTCTGGGCTTCTATCTCTGAAAGGTCAGCTTTCACATCGTATCTCGTTACGTCTCGCAGTCGATCCTCATAGAATCTCTTTATCATTTCCCTGCCAACGTAAAGGGTTCCTTCTGGAGTGCTGAGAACTGCATCATCAGCAAAGAATTGAGCGATGCGATCAATTTGATCTGGTCTACCGACGTCACGTAGAGTTTCATAGTAGGCCATGATTACTTGGTTGACTTCATTCTCGCCTTGAGTCATCTGCTTACGGGGCGACGAGGGGGAACTCAGCAGCAACCAAACCAGAATGATCGAGAACGCGACTATGCCTGCTCCCAGAACCGCTTTCTTCCTAGTCAGGGACATTCAGTCATCACTCAGGGCTATCTCACATTCTGAACGTATGCGTACTAACATCTCATTGAGGCTATTGTCCGCCTAGGGTTGAACTGGAGGAGATAGATAAGGTGATGCTTTCAGGGAATCCAAATTTGTGACATGCGAGAACTTGCCGGTGCGGGCCTTTCTAATCTTGATAACTCACACGGAAACTGAACTGCAAGATCAAGATGTTCATGGCACAGATATCAAGAATCACGCAGACAGGGTCTAGAGAACTCCTGCAGGTGTTGGAGGATACATGAGGCTAAGGTTCTCGTTTATCTTCTACAGTGACGTCCACGCTCACCGGTATTCCTTGCCTTACGCTTTGGGTAACGACGCAGAAATCTTCGAATAGTTCGAAGCATCGCTTTGACCTTTCGACGTCCTCCTCTCGAATGGACAAATTGAGATGTACCATCAGCGAACTGATCCTGAGACGGCCCCTCTCATTTCTTCGGAATGAAGTCTCAACGGTCGTTTCCATCCTTCCTACGTTCAGCCTAGCCTTTGCGAGGCAGAACAGCAGGCTCGCACTGAGACAGTGGCCGATGGCCGCCGACAGCAGGCGTGAAGCGTTGGGACCTGAACCTTCCCCTACAGGCTTTGGCTCATCCATCATCATCTCCGGAAGGTCTGGGGAGTCGAATCTCACCTTGAATCTGTAACCATCAGATCTCTCCAGAATGGTGGTGAAGCTCTCTGGCTCTGAGGACAATCGTCTCACCAAGAATGAAGCTTGGGTGTGGAACGATAAGTCTACCGGTTGAAGTGCGAATATGTGTGGGTCCCCCTATTGAATCGTCAGCTCTCTATCTTTCACATCTGGGAAGCTGCTACACAATATAGGTATCAAGGAATCCCCTCTTGGATGTGCGCACCTTAGTGCATGCTACACCTACCGGGATATCCACGGCCACCTCAACGCTAATACCTGCGGGACATTTTCTTCATCTGTAGAAGATGCTGCATCACTGATCGGTCGTGCTCGGCCATCAGACCCCCGCAATGATGCTGGGCGCGCTGCGCTCACGCCCGGATCAGAACATATCGCTCCGGGGAGGGCACGGCATATATATCGCTAACACATTCCTGTTCGCACCACGATCTGAGTTGAGAATGTTGAAGAGGTCGTACATGGTAGCGGTCATAGATGGAGATGGAATCGGCCCTGACATAGTGAGGGAAGCGAAGAGAGTGTTGAGGTCGGCTCAGGAGAGGTTCGCCTTCAGACTGGAATATGTCAATACGCCGATGGGGGACTTGGTCAAGAAGAAGACAGGGGAGCCGGTTCCGAAGAGATCTCTTGAGACATTTCTGAGGTGTGATGCAGGCCTGAAGGGTCCAGTTGGCGAGACTACAAGAGACCTAGTTGAGACTCTGCGGTTCAATCTAGACTTATACGCCAATGTCCGCCCCGCCAGATCCTATCCTTCAATAACCCCTCCAGCACTACGACCGGATATTGACATCGTTGTGATCAGGGAGAACACTGAGGGACTCTATCGCTCGATTGAGAGCGAGGTTATTCCAGGAGTCTGGACGGCAACCGGTGTATACACGGAGAAGGCCTGCGAGAGAGTCTCACGCTTCTCATTCGAACTTGCCAGAAAACGGTTGAAGAGGGGAGGCAGAGGAGAGGTTGTCTTGGCGCACAAAGCCAATATCTTCCGGAAGACACACGGTATGTTCAGGGACATATTCAGGAGAGTGAGCAAAGACTACCCTGAGATAGGATGCAGGGACCTATATGCAGATGCTGTCTGTGCGCTGATGGTGAAGGAGCCACACAAGTTCGATATCGTGTTGGCCGAAAACCTGATCGCCGATCTTCTGAGTGATCTTGCTGGGCAGGTGGCGGGAGGACTGGGTATGACTGCAGCGACGAACTTCAATATTGAGAAGAGAATCGGATACTTCGAGCCTACTCATGGTTGCGCATACGATATAGCTGGAACGAGGAGAGCGAACCCGTTGGGGCAGATATCCTCAGCTGCGCTGATGCTGGATTTCTTGGGCACCTATCATGAGGACAAGAGGTTGCTTGATGCGGCTGAAGCCATCGAGAACAGTGTGAGGGACTACCTCACCAAATCAAGTCATGAAGAACTCCCAATCGAACTTGGGGGAAAAGCCGACACAGAAGCCGTAGGTACTGCGGTCTCGAAACTGGTCAGGTTGTACTCGAAACAAGATTGAACAAGCTATAGTGAAGCTGAGAGTGTGCCGACACATGAACTTTCTGACTTGGGAGTGAAGTACTGTTACACTTGGAACCATGAAGCAACGCCTGCGTAAGTTCTGTCGATCTCATGCTGAGCCTGAGTTCCGTGTGCCAGCAAAGGCAGGATCCTCAGAGTTCCTCTATTCGATGCTTATCATATCGAATGGGAGACGCATCTCATAGAGTGATGAGCGGCCTAGCTTGGGCTTTTGATCTTCGCGATCAGCCATACCATCTTCTTTCCAAGGACTCTAGCCGTCAACATGCCTTCCTCGTCCTCCTTGACTTCCCCTTTCTCCCTGCCAAAAGCGATACTCCAATAGGTTGAACCAGGCACGATCATGCCCTGATGCAAAAAGAAGAACAATAATTGGGCAAAGGTAAAGTTGTGTCCTGCTCTCCTCGCTACGACCATTGGTGCGCCGACCTTGTTCTCGAAGACCCTATTCCGAGCGATCGACAGGTATCCCGCTCTGTCGATCAACGCCTTGATCTGTGGAGTTGCAGAGCCGAAGTAGACAGGTGAGGCTAAGATTAGACCGTCAGCCTCAATCATCTTGTTGAAGATCGATTCTAAATCATCCTTTATCTTGCATTCGCCTGTCTTCCTGCATGACATGCAGGCATCACATGGCTTGATGTCCTTATCCGATATTCTCACAATCTCGGTCTGGGCGCCTGCCTCTGCTGAGGCCTTCAAGGCTTCGGCGACAAGGCGTTCCGTGTTGCCGCCTGCTCTTGGACTTCCGACAATACCAAGTATTCTGATCAATTCTGGCATACCTCAAGATCTTCGAACTTGCTAATGAAATCTTGTACTTAGACTAGCTAGGTTCAATGTGTAGCCGCAGAATCGGTGGGGCTTAGCTGGAGGCCTGACTCTCTGTCTTCATGTATCATCACTTTCTATGAGGATAAGCTATACCGTTGCATCTCTGTGGTTTGATCAGGTTAAAACGGAGACTACCCTAGACATTTACAGAGTAGTAGGCTTCAAGCTTAAACGGCAACTCTAATATGAATGGGAAGTCGAACTAGAGCGGAAAGGGATGGTGATGTCCAGTATGGAACTGAAGGGTAGCCAGACGGAGAAGAACCTGCTTGCTGCATTTGCCGGTGAGTCACAGGCGAGAATGAGGTACACCTTCTTTGCAAGTGTAGCCAAGAAGGAAGGTTACGAGCAGATATCTGCTATCTTCGATGAGACTGCTGATAACGAGAAGGAACACGCTCAACTCTTCTTCAAGCGCCTAGAGGGCGGAGATGTCGAGATAACGGCAAGATATCCGGCAGGAATCATAGGAACAACAGCCCAGAATCTGAAAGAAGCCGCTGCAGGTGAGAGGCTGGAATGGGGAAAGCTATACCCAGACTTTGCAGAGGTTGCCGAGAGGGAGGGCTTCAAGGATGTGGCGGATATATTCCGCCGTGTCGCATCAGTTGAAGAACACCACGAAAGAAGATACTTGAAGCTTCTGGAAAATGTCGCTTCAGGTCAAGTATTCAGGAAACCTGTAGTTGTGAAGTGGAAATGCAGAAACTGCGGCCATGTTCTGGAATCCAGAGAAGCCCCGCCGAAGTGTCCAGTCTGTGATCACGCCCAATCATACTTCGAGCTGTTCTGCGAAAACTACTAGTTGAACGCTGAAGCTTTCAGGTAACGAGTGGGGTCTGCAACATCCCCTATACCTTGCCAACCGACCGGATAGATGCCTCTAGGGGACTGTGTCAAAGTCTACTCTGAATCCCTTGTCACTTGGGCTAATAGGTTTAAGCTGGAATCGGCCTATCTCACTGATGTTTCTGACATGAGTCCCGCCGCAAGGTATCCCCTGAAATCCCTCTATAGTCACTATTCTCAGACCCTTATCCGTAGGTAGGCGGTCAAGGCTTGGGAACTCTGTCAAGAGGGATGCGATCTCGTTTCTCTCAACGACTCTAGCCGTTACGTCTGCCCCTTTTTCTATGAGTTCATTCTCCATCTTCTCAGCGGTTCTGAGCTGCTCGATGTTTGGAGAGGCTCCACGGTAGCCAACATAGCTGTCATCGCCAACCCATGAGTCGGTGCTCTCAAGCCTCCTCCCCATCACTGCCGCCAGACAACTATCGAAAAGATGGGCTGCAGTGTGTCTTCGCATGTACCTGTATCGAGGTCCCCAGTCTATGCTGAGGTTGGCAGGGCCTGTATGAACCTCGCCCTCGACAATCTTTCCCCAATGAATGACAACCCCCTCCGAGAACATCGCCTTCTTCACTTCGAGGGCAAAGCTATCGCCGGTGATCCTGCCTATATCTGAGGGTTGGCCACCTGACTTTGGATGAAAGATTGACTGATCGGTAATGACGTAGTAGGCTCTACGTTCATCCGGCTCAACCCTCAGTAAAGTGCAGGAAGTTTCTCTAAGGTATGAATCGTCTTGATAGAGCAGGCGTGTTGCAGGCAGACCCCGCACCAAATCCGCAAGTTTCATCGCTTGTCACGTTTCGGCCTGAGATCCTTTTATTCTCTTAAATGGCTCTTGGAGATAGGATCACCGGTCACGCCTCCACAAATGAGAATGGCGTGCCGCTTGTGGGCATGGCCATATGTCTCATCCGTGCTTGTCACAGTAGTCAGAATTTGTTTGCGGCCACGGAATCGGTGCGGGTATGCTCCAGGAGTGTTTTGGGACAGGCACCCTGCTGGAGAAGCTATCTGGAACTCATCTCCCGTGTCATAGCCACAGCCGGGATTGATTTATCTCTCAGACCATTTCTTCACAGGGTAGATGACTGGCTTAGTCCGTTCTCCCAGAGGCCAGATGACAGCCTTCTCATCGCCTTGCCATTGGATAACACACATCTGGTGGCCCATCTGCCACCCGGTTTCCGGGTTGACCTTGTACTTCCCAAAGAATGTTGTGAACTGAAGTTCGCCAGCGATCCTCCTGACATCCTCGGAGTTCAGTGGGTCTCTACTCAGCTCCATGCACTTTTGAAGGACTAGGCCTTGGAGGTATCCTGTGGCTGACTGATAGTCTGGGGGCTCTCCATACTCTCTCTCGTATGCTTCTACGAATTCGTCATGGGTCGGCCCATAGTCTTGCTTGTAGATGACCCCCTTCTCCCATTGACTGTAGCTGATGAAGCCGTCAGCATACTTTCCAAGGGTCTCATAGAACTTGTTGAGTATAGCCGCGCCTCCAGCCATGCAGAGCTTAGGCATGAAGTCTATCTCTCTCATCTGCTTGACTAGCAACATCGTGTCTGTGAAGACGCCGACGTTGATGTATATTGTTGGGTCGGCTGCTTTCACCTTGGTCAGGAGCGGTGTGAGGTCGGTGACTTGGCTGCTGTATGACTCATAGAATACTACGTTGAATCCTTTCTGCTTCGCATACTCGTACCCGTAGCTGCCGGCTGTTCCTCGAAAAGCATCGTCACCATGTGTGATCGCGATGTTCTTGGCCGCGGGGTCAATGGGCAGTATTCTATCCCAGATCATGTCTAGGATCGAGGCCACGTATTCCGTGCCGTTGGTGATTACGTGGACTATGTACTTCCAGCCCCTGAAGTCTTTAGGGTTGAAGGTGGAGGTGCCGTAGACCTCGAACTTCCTGTATTTCTCGACGATCGGAACTGTCGCCATTCCTAAGGGGCCATAGGCCGGTCCGAATAGGAAGTCAACCTTGTCATCGTTTATCAGCTTCTCATAGATCCTTCCAACATTCTCAGGCTTCTGCTCATCGTTGTAGAGGATAAGTTCAACCTCGTAGGTGTTACCATCCCCAGCCTTTATGCCGCCGGCCTCATTGACATGTTTAGCCCAGAGCCTGTTGCCGTTCCCTTCACTCTGTCCGACGATAGCGTCAGGCCCTGTGAACGGCTTGCTCCCGCCGATTCTGACCTTGAGTCTCTTGCCGCTTGTCGCTGACGTTGGTGCGGTCGGAGTGGTACTCAGAGATGCAGGGGGTCCGTAGTATTTTGATAGCCCGTAACCAGCAGCTCCGACCGCTCCTGCCGCCACCGCAGCTCCAGCGTATTGCAGGTACTTGCGCCGGCTGATCCTAGTCTCGCTCAATCAAGATCAACTCCTATGAGAGAGAGGCTGTTTTCAGTAATTAGCCTTTTCAGGAGATGAACCATGTCGCAAACGAGGTTGATCATTCGATGGGAAGATCCTTGGTGTTGTTCCACTCCTCCCATGAACCGTCGTACATTCTTGTCCTGTAGCCGAGCAGCCGCATCACAAAGTAGGAATGGGCTGCCCTCTGGCCTGTCTGGCATATTGTTATGATCTCTCTGTCACCGGTTATCCCGGCTTGTCGATACAGATCGATTAGGTCAGGCCCCAGCTTGAAGGTTCAAGGACGTTCAAAAGCCCTTCTCCATTCCACATTCACAGATCCTAGGGTATGTCCGCCACGTTTCGCCCTGACAATTATCCCGTAGAAATCGGCCGGAGTTCTAAAATCGAGAAGAATGATCCTTGAGCTGCTCAGGTTCTCAACGATGTATTCAACAGTAGCCAAGACTTCAGGATTGACAGTCACATTGTTGTAGAGGTTCTCTTGAATGTCGGCTTCTCCAGACTTCTGGGTTAGCCGTGGACCAGCCAATGGCTCCAGTCACCGTTCAGAATCCGAACATCCTTGTGTCTGTAGTATTCAAGCGTCCAGAAGGCCAGGGCAGTGTCGATACTGTAGTGTTCATTATAGATGACAGCGGTATCCGCGGGATCCCAGTATTCCAAGTACCAACTCAATAATCTCTTGTGTGGCTACTTTTTTACACCATTAATGTCCATCGTCAATCTCTTGATCTCAAGCCTGACGGCGTTCTGGATGTGGCCTCGATCATACTCAGCCTGTCTTCTCACGTCTATTATCCTAACGTTTGATTCGCTTAGATGTGTGAGGGTCCATTCCCCATCGACTAGTAGCTGAGGGTTCGCATACCCTCCCATCGACGGTGCAGCTTGCTGTCTCTCCAGGTAAAGGAAGCTGCCTGATGTGACTATGGTTGCTGCAAACAAGGCTGTGACAGCTAAGTCTTCCATCGATCATTCCAGTCAAACCTTCAGGAACATGCCTTAACTCAGGATTAGGCTTTACGAATCTGCCGCCGGGCGACTGAATGTGCAGTGGCCTCATCAAGGACTGCCGTAGCCCTTTCCCAACCCAGAACTGATTCCAGACAGGACACGTAGAACAAGAACCTCTTGGTGAGTCGGGCGGTCTCTTGTGGCTACACAGATCTCTTCAGCATTCGACATATATCTGAGATCAGTAGATCCGGTAGAGACGGCAGAGACAGCCACCTGATCCTGCAAGACCTGAACATGGACTCCTGTGGGTCTGGCCAGATATGGGCAAGCCTAGAGTGATGATACGTGGCATATACGCGACGGCGCTCACGAGATCCCTGACTGATATGGGATTCCTGATATCTCAGCCTTCAGCAGCCATGACTGAAAGGTTCGATTTGAAGAGGACCCATGAATGGGACGTTACCGTAGTCGACAGGCCTGATAGACAGGGCATCAGAGTCGAGGGTGAAGCTGAAATGGCTGAATGCGTTGTTCTATCTCTTCTCAAAGCCCTGCCGGACATGATCGTGAGGGAGGTTTACATCCCAGATCTTATGCAGAAGGAGAGGACAGGCAGATTCCGTCTTCAGGCAGGATACCTCTTGTTCGATGTGGAGTTTCCCTACGGCTGCAAGACCTACCTAGATGATGTCAGAAGCCAGGTTGTCCCCACGATCAAGAACCACCACCTACTAAAGACGGTTGATCCTGAAACCGTGGATGTGTATGAAGCCATGTTGAGGTCAGACCCGGAAAGAAGGGATGAACTGTCAAGCCTCGCCCAGAAGAACCTGGTTTATCAGAGGCTGAGAGCTGGGGGGATCCTCCAGATCCATCATGTCAAGCCTAACGGCTCGATTGTAAGGTTGAGCGACGCAAGGATTCTAAGGTTTGAGGACGGAACCTTGTCGCTTCAAAGGAGAATCGTAGGTGATGGAAAGTACGATGGGCTGGATGTTAAGAAGACTGGGACAGACTACGCGGTGACCTTGGCTGAGGAGGGCTCCCCCACACTCAAACACTCCTATTTTTCGTATGGTGGAGGCTTGAAGGGGGAGTTCTACAATGTCAATACGCCGGTCGAGTTCTACCCTGACAAGATTAGGTATGTAGATCTTGAGGTAGATGTTGTCAGGAGACCTGGTGAGAAACCACAGATAGTAGATTCCGACAAACTGGATCAGGCTGTTGAGCGTAGTTACATCTCTCTTAGACTGGCCCAGGCTGCAAAGGAGATCGCGCGAAAACTCGTAGTCGAACTCTCAGGAGATTAGCTGATTGTTCTGTTGAGCCCTCCACCTGCTGCAGATTGTTTTCGGCCACTCACTCTTCAGGTTGATTAGCATTCTGAATCTTGGTAGATGAGGCCCGCCGGGAAATGTGGGAGAGTATGTGAGTCAGCCCGTGGGCGCGTGAAGATTAAAGCTCCTCGACAGCGGCTTTGACTCTTTCCATTCCCTCCCTTATATTCTCGATGCTCGTGGCGTACGAGAACCTCAGGTAGCCTTCACCGTACCTTCCGAAGGCTGTTCCGTGGACGCATGCTACATGCGCCTTGGTAAGAAGGAACTCCATCAGTTCCTTAGATTTCATCCCAGTATCCTTGATGTTGGGGAATGCGTAGAAGGCTCCGGTAGGGGTCTTGCAGGAGAATCCCTTGATCGAGTTGAGTTCATGGACGATGGCATCCCTCCTCTTCTGGTACTCCCTGACCATCTCACCCACAGAGTCCTGTGGGCCCCTCAAGGCCTCTATCCCCGCCATCTGGCTGAAGGCTGCGGCGCATGATGCAATATTGACTTGGAGCTTGGTCATGTTAGCGATGACTTGGGCATTGCCTACGGCGTAGCCCAGCCGCCAACCGGTCATCGCATATGTCTTCGAGAAGCCGTGGACCAGTATGGTCCTCTCCTTCATCCCAGGTACGGAGAGCATGCTGTGGTGTCGGCCATGATAGATTATCTTGGAGTAGATCTCGTCAGACATAACCCAGAGATTATGTCTCTTGGCTATCTCGGCCAACTCCTCCACCTCATCCCTCATCAGTGTGGAGCCGCAGGGGTTGTGTGGTGAGTTGAGTATCAGCAGTTTTGTTTTCTTGGTGACTTTCTTCGCGACGTCAGCCGGACTCAGGCGGAAATCGTTCTCCTCCCTAAGCGGGATAGGGACGGGTTTGGCCCTCACCAAGTTGACGACGGACTCATAGATTGGGAAAGCAGGGTTCGGCATTATCACCTCGTCGCCAGGGTTCACCGTGGCTAGGATGCCTGTGAAGAGGCCTGGTTTTGCTCCAGGCATGACGATGACCTCCTTCTCAGGATCGATGTCGACATCAAAGTCCTTAGAGACGTATTCTGCTATGGCTTGTCTCAGTTCTAGAAGTCCTGGAGCCGCGGTGTAGTGTGTGTAACCTGATGCTAATGCCTTTCGAGCAGCCTCCTTGATGTGTTCAGGAGTGTCGAAATCAGGCTCACCCATCTCGAAATGGATAACCTTAGCCCCGGTCTTCTCAATCTCCTTAGCCATGGCGAAGACGAGAAAGGCTGTCTCCGTCCCTGCACGGTCCATCCTCTCAGCTATAGTCGGCTTCCCCTTCTTCATCATGTTAACATTGACCTCCAAGTCTGTGACTTCAGACGGGCTGGATTGAACCCAAACTGAAGCGTTCCTCGATTATTTAAGTGTAGCCGACTCAGCCGCCCGGCAGCGTTGACAGCTCGATCTCTGTCCCAACCTTCTTCTCCGTCGCCTTCTTGTAGACGAGTTTGGCAACCACAGTATCCTGTATGGCGAGGCCTGTTGAGTCGAATACTGTGACCTCTCTCGGCGATGTTCTGCCCTCCTTCTTTCCAACGATGATCTCGCTGAGCTCGCAGTGAATGTCACTTCTATGGATGAGTCCTTTGCTTACAGGAACGTTGATTTCTCCGCTGTGCCACGCCTGATCCCAGTCGTCGATCACAACCTTCGATCTCTTCAGGATCGCCGGGTCCAACTCTTCCTTGCCAGGAGCATCAGCGCCTATCGCGTTGATGTGAGTCCCATAATCGACCCATTCGTCAATTATGATCGGCTTTCTGCTCGGCGTGACTGTGCAGATGATGTCTGAGCTGGTCGCCACCTCTTCTATGCTGGCTGCAGGTATGGACTTCACATCCGGATGATTCCTGCTCGCCCAAGTTACGAACCTGTTCTTAGACTCATCATCTACATCGTAGACCCTAACCTCGCTGATGTCTGCAACCTGGAGCATGAACTTCAGCTGTGTTGAGGCTTGGACACCTGCGCCGACTATCCCCAGCTTGGAGGAGCCTGCTCTTGCAAGATACTTCGTCGCAACCCCTGCGGCAGCCCCTGTCCGGACAGCGGTTATCTTAGTTCCATCCATTATGGCCTGCGGGGCCCCTGTCTTCGGATCGATCAGTATTATGACCGCCATGACTGTTGGCAGGTTGAACCTGCGATTATTAGGGTGGACATTCACCACTTTTACTGCCGACGCATCCATAGACTCCATGTATGCTGGCATAACTCTGAGGTCTCCATTATACTTCTCATAGTACAGGTACGTCTTCGCAGGCATCTGGACTCTGCCCAATCCCTTCTCGCGGAAAGCCTGCTCAACAGCCTCGAGGGCTTCATTCATCTCGAGCAGAGGCTCGATCTCCCGGTCTCTTAGAAGAAGGGTCTTCAATGCAGCTCTGCAGCTAGAGTTCATGGCTTGAGATAATATAAGCCGTTGCAAGAGGAGACGCTTGGCATAGGCAGGCCGTTCAGCACATTCAAATCTTCTACCCGGAAGCCTGACTGCTGTACCGTTGTACCAGGATGACTCCCTGAGGTCAGTCTAGTTCTTCACCGCGACATGAGAGCCTGATCCTTCCACAATCGATCTCGGCGACTTCCCTCGAAGAGACGTTTGTGTAGGCTCTCAGAATCTTCCTTCTCCGAATGAGGCTCTCAAGGATTCCTATCCCCAGGAGCAGACCGTCGCTGTCAAGGAATCCAAGAAGCTCCTTCCCTTTACACCTTGCCTTCAGGAGACCATCGATTTTTACCCTCTCGAGAAAAATATTCTTGTGAACAGCGCCCCTCAAATATCTTCTGTAACCGTACTCGCGGAGTCTTCTCCGCTCCTCCCTGCCTCTTGCCTTAACATATTTTGGAACTTGAATCTTGACCGAAGGCACGGTGGTTGCGTCGAGTATCTCGTCCAGCTCATCCCTCTCGGCTAAGCCTATGATCAAGTCTGGCATGAGTCTTCTAATCATCCTAACCTTGAAGGTTACAGCATCACCGTCGGTAATCCAACCGTCCGTGTTGATGACCATAGGTATGTCTTCTGGGGCTCGGTCTGCAACTTTGACGATAGACTCAATGACCCGCTCTGTTACAGGGCTTGGGCTCGTCTCTCCGACAAACGCCATACGATATACTCCAGCATATTCAAGAGCGGTCATCGGTCTCTTTATGATGCTTAGCCCAACCGTCCCAGGGGGGCCGAGATCAGACTGGCCGATATCCGCATCTACCACTGAGACTTCTGCTCCGGCCTTGATCATATGGTTCGTTAGGAACGTGCAGAACGTACTCTTACCTGTGTCTGCAGAGCCGAGGACAAATGCTCTGCCCCTGCCTAGACTCTTGAAGGCTTCGACAGCGGCATACCACGACTCAGGAATCGTGGTCCCATCGATCTCGAGATAGCTCGCTCTCTCGCCAAGCCTTGCTTCGAGAACCGAATCCTCAACAGTCTCGATTGGGAGCTGCTTCTCCTTCTTTATCACCACTCCATGTTTGGGATGTAATGGGGCGCCGAGGATCTCGGCCGAACCCTTCTCGACCATGAGAGAGGCTGGGCCTGAGACGAGAAGGGCCCTCCCAGACTGGAGTTCAAACCTCATCGGCGTTCAGGTCCAGTTCCTTTTTCTTGGTTGCCAAGCTACACAGGAAGCCAATGATCAGGATTCACAGATAATCTGATCGAAGCATATAGATTGATCTCCGGATAGATTCCATCCATGGTAATGGGGGCCTCGCATGCCGCCGGCGATGATGGACGTGATCTCAACCCTGACTCCGTCACTCGACCGCTTGCTAGGAGGGGGTTTTCCAACCGGTCAGCTCAGCCTAGTCTACGGGGAGGCTTCATCAGGGAAGACGACACTGAGTATCCAGTGTGCAGTCTCAGCCTCGACGAAAAGCCTCAAGACTCTCTATATTGATTCAGACCAGTCTTTCTCACATCAGCGACTCCTCCAGATCGCTGGGGGGAGAGGTGAGGGTGCCTGCGAGGGGATAATCATATTCCTCCCACAATCCTTCGGTGAGCAGTCACGTATAGTCGAGAGTCTCGAGAACTACATAACGAAGAGGGTTCGGTTGATAGTGATCGATACGGTCACCTCCCTTTACAGGGTAGCCCTCGGCAGAGCCGGAGGATCCTTCGGTCTTAATCGAGAGCTGAACAGGCAGCTGGCCTATCTCGCTGAACTGGCCGCGGAACACAACCTCGTGGTACTCGTTACAGGCCAGGTGAGATCTAAGGTTGAAGGGTTAGGGTGGCAGATAGAGCCTGTTGCACGCAGGACACTGCTCCACTGGCCTAGGGTTATCCTAAGACTCAAACAGACTGCAGAGCAGAAGATTAAGGAGGCGAGGCTGGAGAGGGGTCCAGCCCAAGCTTATGAACAGAAGAGGTGCTACTTGGAGATGACTCGGAGCGGGTTAGTGGATTTTCATGAATCAGACACATGGAGCCCATGATCGAGTATGCTGTCAGAGAGCGATATCCTCTTCGCCATATACATAGCCATCCCCGCTTATGTAGCCAATGCATTCCCAACGCTCTTCAGGGGTGGGCCGCCAATAGATCTTGGAAGAAGGTTTACGGACGGTGAGAGGATACTCGGGGATAACAAGACCCTCCGCGGACTGGCCTTCGGTCTGCTCTGCGGCCTATTGGCTACAGTCGCTGAGGCCCTCTTCTTCAGTCAGGAACTTCTCTTACTGGGTGGGCTGGTCTCGGCGGGTGCGCTGTCCGGAGACCTCCTAGGCGCATTCATCAAGCGCAGGATGAGACTTCAGCCAGGGGCACCATTCCCTCTACTTGATCAGCTTGACTTCGTCCTGGGCGCGCTTCTTCTCTCATATCCCGTCCACCGTCCTAGCCTCGGAACGGTTCTCGTAATCGTGATCTCCACCCCTCCAATACATCTCCTAGCGAACTTTATAGCATACCGGCTGGGGGTGAAGAAGAACTGGTGGTGACTATCCGGAGATCTTGCTCTGCAAGAGCACAGATGAGTAGTAGACGATGAGGAGGACGAGCATCAGGCCTATTATCAGTGTCAAGTAGGCTTGGCGCGGCCTGTAGGCAAGTCGCACACTCCTCAGGACCATGTAGAATCCGACAGCCCCCAAGAAGTAGAGCATGCCTGAGATGAGGCTCTCATTAATCGTCTGCATATTCAAGTTTCCAGGGTATATGAAGGTCCAGCCTCTGGCTAGCGGCAGCATCGTTAAGGCTCTGCCTGACATGATCTCGACTAGGCTATAGACGCCCCCGGCCAGCACGAAGACCCCGAAGGACATCAGTGTTACCGTCACGACTCTCATAGAGGGCTTAGTGAAGAATCGTGGTAGACGTGTAACTCTGAGCTTGAAGGTGAGGTCTCTCAGAAACCTGTTCGCCTTCCAGCCTCTGCCCCTGACCTGTCTGCTCAAACCTGCCACCTTCCCGTTGGAGTAGCTGGATCAGAGTTATAAATTCTTAGAGGCTGTCCTCCAGACATATTGGTTCCTGACTCAAAGTTGAAATAGTGTGGCAGCAGCCGATTTAGAGGAGACTTCTCCTTGCCTCAACGGATCTACTGCAGTACCTGTGGCCGAGACCTTTACGTCGGTATTGAGCTCGAGTCTCCCTTGGAGACGATTCATAAGCATGGAGGATTCTGTCCGGCATGCAGGAGCAAGCTCCGTTTCGATGTAGACTCGATCAAGATAGTGCCTGTCGAGGATGAACGCTAACTCTTAAATCATCGATGCGCAATGATTCGAACGTCCTGAACAATATAGAGGATGAGGTGCTTTGAAGGTTAACGACTATGAAGTCCCCGCAGACCTCCACTACACGAAGGAACATACCTGGGTGAGGGTGGAGGACGATAAGTGCAGGGTTGGCGTAACAGACTATGCACAGAAGGCCCTGAGTGAAGTCGTATTCGTCGAGCTTCCCAAGACCGGGTCTAGGGTTGAGCATATGAAGCCTGCTGGAACCCTGGAGTCTGTGAAAGCGGTCTCAGACTTCTTCAGTCCTGTATCAGGAGAGATCATGGAGGTGAATACCCGTCTGCCGGATAAGCCTGAGCTCCTGAATGAGAGCCCGTACGGCGACGGCTGGTTCGCGGTCATCAAGCCTTCGAATCTAGAGCAGGAACTATCAGCCTTGATGGACGCCGAGAAATATGGGGAGCTCCTCAGGACGATAGTAGAGCAGAAGTGAAGCGCCTCGACTCGGCATCCTCACCACAACAGACAACGGGTTCCTAGATCGGGCCTGCCTTGAGCTGATAGTGTCTGTGATAAGGCTTTGAGTCAGGTCTAGTGTAGAGGTCGCGATCCGCCAGCTTCTTGATCGAGACAGCATCCTCCGGGCAGACCTCCCGGCAGAGGCCGCAGCCGTCACATCTCCTGAGATCGACTGCAGCCTTCGCCTGCTTTATCTCTATCGCAAAGTAGAAGCAACAACGTCTACATATCCCGCATCCTGTGCACTTTGCAGAATCCACAACGGCGTAGACACCCTCGTTTCCTCTTTCAACCATTGTAGGAGGGATGATATGTGGTAGGGCTAGCCCCCTCATCTCTTTCATCGAGTTGTAGCCGTGTTCCTGCATGAACCTAGAGACCATGGCGATCCATGGCTTGACTACCTCATATCCTTGCACCATCACCGCTGAGCAGCTCTGGATCGTTGAGGCGCCCACCATCACATACTTGATTGCATCGGTCCAATCGAACATCCCCATACACGCCATGATCGGTACATTAACCTTCGGAGCGGCCTTCGCTATCCATTTCAGAGAGTACCCAACAAGATACGGTCCACCGAAGCCTACAATGCAGCCGAAGGGAGTCGGCCTAGCCGTCTCTATGTCGATGTCCAGAACTGAGATCCTGTGGGAGAGGGTCAGGCATGGTGAGCCTGCCGCCACAAACTTGATCGCCCACTCATCAACCTCTCCAGTCTGGGAGGAGATCTTAGGGCTGAAGGGTATCGAGCATCTCTTCTTTGCAAGTCTGATGACCTCCTCTGCCATGTACATCAGGGTCCAGCCGAGCCTCTCCCCCTTCTTACCTGTTCCAGGCTCGCCAGCGTATGGGCAGGAGAAGTTCAACTCCACCATATCTGCCCTTGAACCGTTGATCAGTTCAATATACCTCTCCCAAGTCTCGATGTCAGCGGCAGTTATGCTGCCTATGATCACGCCTTCGTTGCCGACAAGCCTCTTGGCTTCATCAAGTTCTCTGACGTAGTCCTCAGGGGTGAGGTGAGAGCCCTCCTCGATGTCCGTTATCGAGAGTGAACGGGGTATGATCTCAGGATAGGCTCCTTGGTCCTTCAGCCAATAGATCTTGAATCGTGGCCTCGGGTATATCCTTGCATACTCTAGAGGGACCAGAGTCTTCATCACAGCACCCGCCCAGCCAGCCTCGATTCCTCTGGCTATGTTCTGGGCGGTCTTTGTAGGTGTCGCAGATGATAGTATGAACGGGTTCCTGAAGTGGACGCCGCAGACATCACATGAGAGCTCAACCGTCAAGAATACCACATCCTTCAAAGTTGAGAAGTAGGTTCAGAAGATGGTACATATGACTATTCATTCCGGTCTTGGTCTACTGTACGCTCTCAGCCTCAACTCTACGCTGCAGATCTTGCTGTGCCCCGCATCTATCACAATACTTCGCCTCCTTAGCGATCTCCGCGCTGCATTTCACGCAATTCTTAGTCGTCGCCGTTGCCTCGCTGAAATGCTTCAAATCCTCTAAAGACCTCTTGATGTCAGTGATTCTTTCATCAAACTTCTCCTTGTTGAGGTACCCGGCGGAGTATGCCGCGGCCGCTTCTTCGAGATCCATCCGCAACATTTCCAAGGCGGTGGCGGTTGGCGAGGATCCAATTGGACTGTAGGTCTCGTGGAACGATGTCAGAAGATCTCGGTGTGTCAAGCCGCCACTTAGACTTGGCCGCCTGAAAGCCAACATGAGTACGATGCTGAGCAGACTCACCGCGATCACCATTGTGATGGCAGCTATCAGACTCGTCTCCGTGGCAATCTGGAGGTAGACTCCGGAGAAACTCATGGGATAGTTGGATTCGAACATCTGTCTCCCTTACGCAAGTCTAGGTGGCAGCATTCCACGCGTGAGGGCCTTTTCAAGATCTCTTATCGCATATACCATTACTTGCTCTCACCATATAAATCCCAGCCTCTGTCAGAGGTGTTTCATCCATGCGGGTTCAGAGCGTGATCTGCAGGATAGAATAGTTAGAGTATGACTGAAGGTATTGTAGATCAGAATACTGCTTCTGAGGTGCCAGCTTATGAGGTAGGCGGCCACCTGATTCAAGAATCTTGATAAGCGGAGCCTGCATTCTCAGTATTTACGGGGAAGCCCCTGATGAAGATTGAAGAGCTGCAGCTTGTTCCAGAAGTCAAGGTTACGGACAGGGACGCCCTCATAATAGTTGACATGCAGAACGACTTCATCCCTCCAGGCCCCCTCCAGGTTGAGGGTGGGGAAGAGGTGGTCACGCCAATAAACAGTCTGGCAGAGAAGTTCCATGCACGTGGCAACGTCATCGTTATGACCCAGGACTGGCATCCTCCAGGCCACCTCTCTTTCGCGAGCAGCCATGGAAAGAATCCGTTCGAGCCCTACGAATCCGATGGGATAGGCCCAGTCCTCTGGCCGGACCACTGTGTTCAGGGCTCAAGAGGCGCCGAGTTTCATCCAGACATCAAGACAAGATTTGCCAGGGCTATTACGAGGAAAGGGTGCAACCCTAGGATAGACAGTTACTCGGTCTTCATCGAGAATGACATGAAGACTTACACCGGCGTCTCTGGCTATCTGAAGAGTATGGGGAAAACCCGTGTCTTTCTCTGCGGTCTCGCCTTGGACTACTGCGTATACTACTCTGCCAGAGATGGTATGAAGTTGGGCTTCGAGGTGGTGATACCGATCGACCTCTCGAAAGCGATCGACTCACCACCAGGTCACCTGTCTGATGCCCTAGATTTCATGACGAGCAGAGGAGTGAGATTCGTCAAGTCGATGAACATAGTTTTCTAGGCCACGTAGGCTGAAGGTTCTGCTCTCCTGTGCTGCCAAGGAGTATTGAGAGTGAGTCTGCAGCATCCCTGACTCGGAATAGTTATAAATATGAGTGAAGCTTGACCCGACTCATTCTTGGAGAAGAAGTCATGTCAACCACTCGGTCTGCAAGAGGCCATGCAGTTGGTGACCGTTCGAGTCTTCAGAAGGCAAGAAAGAGGATACTGGTAGTCGCATTTGGTGACAGCCTAACCTCTGGCTATCAGCCCCCTGGACCCGGCTCACCTCTCCCGAAATCGACACCATACACTGATCCCCTGAAGAAGATGATAGACAAAGGGCTGGAGAAGGTTAACAAACTGAAGCTGGTAGACGTGATCTTCTATAATAAAGGGGTGAGCGGTGAGCTGACCTCTGACATGCTTCGCAGGCTGGATGGTGACGTGTTGTCTGTCAAACCTGACTACACCATCATCTTGGGAGGCTCAAATGATATTGGATGGTCTGTAGACCCGAGTGACATCCTGGACAACCTGGTCCAGATGTATGAGAAGTCAGCTGCCGCAAACATAGAGGTCATAGCCTGCACAATCCCTTCGATCATCGGCCCGGAAACGTACATCAAGCCCAGGCTTGAACTGAATGAGTTAATATCGGACTACTGCTTTGAGAATGAACTGATCTGTGTGGACCTCTTCACCGCTACAGCAGACCCGAAGACGAAGATTCTGGAGAAGAGGTACTCAAGCGACGGCCTCCACCTGAACACCGCGGGCTACACTAAGATGGCTGAGACCATATTCAATCAAGCCTTTGCCAAGCTCATCCCTGTATGGACGATCGTGTAAGGCGTAGACTGCAGTCAACTTTTAACTTTGGTCTGTGAATGTCTTTGAGACTCCACCAGCAGAGACGTGACCCTCCACTCCCTGAAAGAGACTGTCCAAGCTTTCGTGCAGGATCGTGGACGGGATATATTCCACAACGCAAAGAACTTGGGAGTCTATATGCATCGAATCATTTGAACTCCTTGAATTCTTCCAATGGCTGACCGGCAGATGTTCTGATCTACTGTCTTGCAGAGATGTGGCAGCCTCGATCCTCTCCAAGCTCAGGGAGAGTGCTCGACGCTATCCTGCACATCAGTATTCAGGAAGGGTGCCTCGTCTAGAAGTTCGATCAGGAGAAAGGCCTAAGGGTTACCCCGAGCATATTAGGTTAGAGGCGAGAACGTGAAGCCCATGGGGCTGCCCATTACGTGTCCGGGCGTCTCAAGGTTTGTGAGGCCGATGCCTGAGTCGATCATGTGCCCGAAGTGCAGGAAGACCCTGGAGATTTGGAGTGATGAAGATCAGACGAGGTGTGACGGTTGTGGGGCTCAGGTCTCACGGGAAAGAGGGGTATCCTGTCTGGACTACTGTGAATACGCTGATAAGTGCCGAGACCTGATAGGTCAGAAGCTAAAGTAGAATAGGCACGGATTAGTTCTGAGTCTTCACCGTCAATGTGTTGTCTTACCGGAATGCATCCTGGACCGGGAAGACCTGTGCAAACTGACTTTTCTGCAGGGGGAATAGGCGGAGGTGAACTGACAGGTCAGACTTTACCTTTTGAGTGGTCGTCCAGAGCCTTCAGGCTCAGCTTCTCCCCTCTTCTTCCTCAGGGACTTCTTCCTTATCTGTCGTAGCCCGATGGAGAAATCTCTACCGTCTATCACCCAGCTCTTCCAGAGTTCAGCTGGGGGCCTCCTCTTGCTCCTATCAAGGAACTGCAGTCTTTTCGCTCTGACCTCCTCGGCTATGTAGTCTCTTCTTTCCCTCAGCCATTCAAGCTCTAGCCTCCCAGGCGGGATTACGTATGCAGATACGTATGCATCGACGGGGAGGTCGAGTTGCCGCCGCATCTCCTGCGCACGTCTGACAACATCCCTGACAAGGCCTTCTGCGATAAGCCTCTTCGGCACCGATATGTCAACGTAGACCCTTCCTCTACTGAAATCGCCGCGCACAAGATTCTCAGCCATCTCCTCCCTGAAGGTTATCATCTCCGGGGTCAGCTTCACCTTCCTGCCTTGCAGATCGATCTCGAAGACACCCCTCTCTCTCAACTCGCTGAAAACGGTCCCCCCTTCAAGACCTCTTATCGCCTCAGCCACAAGGTTCGCGTCCTTCTTGAATGCAGGCCCTATAGCCCTAAAGTTTGGGATGGCCTTCAACATCCTCAACTTGTGCTCCTCACCGACATCGACGAAATCCACCCTTCTAGTATTCGCTTGAGAGCAGATGACCCCTTCAAACTCTTTGAGAGCCCTCTTCACGGTTGGGTCCTCTGCTACGACTACTATCCTTGACACGGGCTGCCTGAGCTTCATCTTCGCAGACTGCCTTGCGCTCGAGACCGCGCTTACCAGCTCCTTGGTCAACTCCATATTCTCCTCAAGCGGTACCTCGATCGAATCGATCCTAGGCTCAGGGTAGCAGCACATGTGCACGCTCTCAGGCAATTCAGGCTCCACAGGCCTGACCATCGTCTGGTAAAGCTTCTCTGCAAAGAAGGGTATGAACGGCGCACTCAGCAGGATCCATGTCTTGAGTGTGTAGTAGAGGGTTGAGTAAGCCGCCAGTTTATCTGGGCTCTTCTTCTCCTGCCAGAAACGCCGCCTCACCAGTCTGATATACCATCTGCTGAGATCCTCGAGGGCAAACTCAACCAGCACCCTCGCGGCCCTGTGCACGTTAAGGTTCTCCATCTCCTTCTGAGCCAGAAGCTTCAGGCTCTCAGTCTTCGAGATAAGCCACCTATCCTCCACTCTCAGTCTGCCTTGGCCCACAGGATATTCCTGAGGCCTGAATGAGTCGAGGTTCATGTAGATGCTTGCGAAGGAGTAGACGTTCCATATGACCTTGAGGTCTCTCAGAGCCTCAGCAACCTGTGCGGTTGAGAAGTTGAAGTCCTCCCAGACGGTCCTCTGGAGTTCGTAGAGCCTGAGGGAGTCCCTCCCATATTCCTTGATGACCTCCTGCGGTGAGATGAAGTTCCCCAGTGACTTGCTCATCTTCTGGCCTTCCGCGTTGAACGTGTGGCTGTGCATCAGGACGGACTTGTACGGTCTAGTGTCAAATGCGACGATGCCCGCTCCGAGTTGCGAGTAGAACCATCCCCTCGTCTGATCATGTGCCTCAACTATCAGGTCTGCAGGCCACCACTTCTTGAACTCAGACTCCTTCTGAGGATACTGGAGGGAAGCCCATGAGGCCACGCCTGAGTCCATCCATACATCGACTATATCCGGCACTCTGCTCATGGAGCCGCCACATTCACAGACGAGCCTTATCGAGTCGACATCCTGTCTGTGCAGATCGATTCTGCCTTCGAGCCCTCCAACCTTCTCCCTGAGCTCCCTCTCAGAACCTACTACGATTCTTCGGCCGCACTCTGAGCATATCCATATCGGCAGCGGGGTCCCCCAATAGCGTTGTCTGGATACTACCCAGTCTCTCGCGCCGGCTAGCCAATCTCTGAATCTTCTGCTGCCGGCCCATTCCGGGACCCACCTGATCTTCTCGTTCTCTTCAAACAGTCTCTGTTTGACCGCAGTGATCTTGATGAACCATTGCTCTGTAGCCCTAAGGATCAGTGGGCTCTTGCACCTCCAGCAGTGTGGGTACTGATGCTCTATAGTCGATGCTTTGAGGAGGAGGGACTTGCTCTTAAGGTCCTCAATGATCTCTTGATTAACATCAAAGACATGTCTCCCATGGTACTTGCCTGCTTCCTCAGTGAATCTTCCCGTGTTGTCGACTGGACTTATGACTGGCAGACGGTTCGCCTGACCGATTTCGAAGTCCTCTTCACCATGGCCTGGTGCGCAGTGAACGCATCCAGTACCCTCCTCCATAGACACGTACTCCCTGCTTAAGACGACGCGGTGAGCATCGGCCAGCTTGGGGTCAGACTGGATCTTGACCTCACCAAGAAGGGGGGGTCGATACTTGACTCCGCAAAGACGCTCCCCCTTGAACGTCTCTACGACCTCTATGGGTTGCTCACCGAAGACCGCCGTTCTCCTCGCATCAGCAAGTATGTATATCTCGTCTCCAACCCTCACTCTCGAATACTCGATATCAGGATTCACCATTACGGCAAGGTTTGCTGGGAGCGTCCAAGGGGTCGTTGTCCATATGAGTATGTACTCCCCCTGCCTGCCTTCTACAGGAAACTTTACGTAAATGGACTGGTCCTTGACGGTCCTGTACTCATCTGTGACCTCGTACCCAGCTAGGGCTGTCTCGCAACGTGGACACCAGTGGACTACTTTCAGACCTTTCTGGAGGAGGCCCTTCTCCTCAGCCCTCTTTACAGTCCACCAGACAGACTCTATGTACTCGTTCTTGTAAGTCAGGTATGGTCTCTCCCAGTCCATCCAGACTCCAAGATCCTTGAAGATGCTTGTCTGGATCCGGGCGTTCTCTTGGGCGTAGCGTTTGCAGAACTGAATGAACCGTCTTATCGTTACCGACTCCTCGATCTCCCTCTTACTTCTTATCT
>JAGTQV010000124.1 GCA_018397035.1 Candidatus Bathyarchaeota archaeon
CAGGTGCGGCTGAGAGGCTGAGGAAAGGCGACCTCGCGATAGTCAGGGAATTCAAGGAGATAGATGGTGTCCCGGATGAGGCTCTCAAGACCTTCTATGACCCAGCCAACATCGCCATGTACTACACAGCCCAGAACCGGGAGACCGTGAAGAGGATCGGTTTCTCCATAGATTGGAGGAGGGAGTTCCACACAACCTCCCTCGAGCCGAACTTCAGCAGGTTCGTCGAGTGGCAGTACAGGAGGCTTAGGGACGGTGGCTACGTCTCCATGGGTACACACCCTGTCGTCTGGTGTCCCCAGTGTGAGAGCCCGACAGGAGACCATGACAGGCTGGAGGGTGAGGGTGTCTCGCCTGAAGAGTACACCCTGGTGAAGTTCCGGCTTGGAGACGCCTTCCTGGTAGCAGCCACATTCAGGCCTGAGACGATATTCGGGGTGACCAACCTCTGGCTGAACCCTGAAGGAGACTACGTGGAAGCCCAGGTGGATGAGGAGCGGTGGGTGATCAGCGCAGAGGCGGCTGAGAAGCTCAAGGAACAGCTCAGGAGCGTCAGTGTGGTCAAGAGGGTTAGAGGGAGCGAGCTGGTGGGGAGTGTCTGCATAGACCCTGTGGCTGGGAGGCCTCTCCTGATACTTCCAGGATGGTTCGTCGATCCAGGCAGTGCCAGCGGCCTCGTCTATAGTGTGCCTGCACATGCCCCATTCGACTGGGTGGCCTTGCGGGATCTTAGAGCGAAGCCTGAATTGGCTGAGCGTTACGGGATCTCCAGGAAGCAGCTTGAGGCTATAACCCCGATAGGGATAATCTCCGTTGAAGGATACGGAGAGTATCCTGCCATCGAGATAGTAGATGAGCTTGGTGTAAAGGACCAGGAAGACCCTAAATGTGAGGAGGCTACGAAGACCATCTACAGGAAGGAGTTTCACACAGGGATCCTGAAGCCTAACTGCGGCCGATACGCTGGCGCAAGAGTCCGGGACGTCAAGGATGAGGTAGTCAAGGATCTCAGGCAGGCAGGAGTAGCCGACTCGATGCTAGACCTGCCTGGACGAGTCGTCTGCCGGTGCACAAGCCTCTGCAGGGTCAAGACCGTCCAGGGACAGTGGTTCCTCCGGTACTCTGACCCTGAATGGAAGCAGAAGACCAAGACGCTGCTCTCAAAGGCTAAGGTCTACCCTGAGTCAGCACGGCGATGGTTCATCGATGTCATAGACTGGTACAGGGACTGGCCGTGTGCAAGGAAGACTGGGCTGGGAACCCCGCTGCCCTGGAGTCCAGACTGGATCATCGAGACGCTCAGCGACTCAACCGTATACATGGCCTTCTACACGATAAGTAAAGAGGTAAGGCGGCTCAACCTGACTCCTGACCAACTCACGGACGAGTTCTTCGACTACACCTTCCTTGGAAGGGGGAGGCTTGAAGAGGTCGCTGAGAAGACAGGGATCGAGTCTGCGGCCCTGAAGTCGATGCGGGAGGAGTTCCTGTACTGGTATCCCGTGGACTTGAGGGTCTCTGCGAAGGAGCTCCTCCCTAATCATCTGACCTTCTTCCTCTTCCAGCATGCGGCACTCTTCAGTCAAGAGCATTGGCCAAGAGGGGTAGGGGTCAACGGGATGCTCATGATAGAGGGGGAGAAGATGTCTAAGTCCAAGGGGAATATAGTCACGTTGAGAAGGGCGGTAGAGGAGTACGGCGCCGACGTGACCAGGTGTACCCTGCTCCTGGGCGCGGATGGGATGGACGATCCGGACTGGAGGTCAGAGAGTCTGAGGGATGTAGGGCTCAAGCTGGAGTCCTTCATAGATCTGGCGAGGCAGATGATCGAATCGGAGGATACAGGGGAAACAGACCACCTGGACGACTGGCTGATCAGCAGGATGCACGACAGGATAGTCAAGGTGACGGAGAGTATAGAGAACTTGAGGATGCGCGCAGCTGCTGAGAACGTGGTCTACGGGATCCCTAGTGATGTGAGATGGTACCTCCGGAGGAGGCAGGGTTTGAACCGGAGGTCAGCCCTCCCCGTACTCGAGGCTTGGGTGAGACTCATGACGCCGCTTTCGCCACACATCTCTGAGGAGGTCTGGGAGCAGCTTGGGAGGAGGGGCTTCGTCTCATCGGCGGATTGGCCAAGCCCGGACGAGTTCAGGAAGAACATAAAGGCTGAACTGATCGAGGAGATGATCCAACGCACCATAGAAGACGTTAACAACATCGTCCGTGCGACACAGATATCGCCGGGACACATCATCCTCTACACAGCCGCAGACTGGAAGTGGAGGTCCTGGCTTATGCTCCTGGAAGGATTACAGTCAGGCTCATCAGATGTGAAGACGATGCTTGAAAGACTAGAATCGATCCCAGCTCTCCGGGAGAGGATGAGGGAGGTCTCCGCCTACATCCAGGCCGTCTCGAAGGAGGCGGTGCAGACAGCCCCTGATGCGAGGGAGAGGCTTCTCGCAGCCGGTGTGATCGATGAGTTGGAGGCTCTGCGCGGTGCGACCCAGTTCCTGAGCAGGGAGCTGAAGGCTGAGGTTGCGGTGTACATGGAGGACGACGACTCAAGGTACGACCCGAAGGGTAGGGCGCGTCTGGCTAAGCCGCATAGGCCAGCGATCTACGTTGAGTAGCCCCCATCCTCACCTAACGTAGTCAAGCCACTTCTCATACTTCGGATCCTCACCCCTGATGACTGTGAAGAACCTGTCCTGAAGCTTCTTGGTGAGAGGCCCCACAGATCCCGAGCCGATGACGCGGCCGTCAATCTCACGTATAGGAGTCAGCTCCGCCGCCGTCCCGGTGAAGAAGACCTCGTCAGCCATGAAGAGCTCATCACGCAGTATCTCCCTCTCCGCAGTCGGTATCGACATGTCCTCAGCCAACTCCATGACTGAGTCCATAGTGAATCCGTAGAGTGCGCCTGAACTCCTCGGAGGGGTTATCAGGCATCCATCCTTGACCATGAAGATGTTCTCACCTGGACCCTCTGACACATACCCGTTCATGTTGAGGAGTATAGCCTCGTCGTAGCCGCAGTCGAGCGCCTCAAGCTTCGCGAGGACAGAGTTCAGGTAGTTGGCGGTAGACTTCGCAAGAGGCGGGAGTATGCGGGTATCGATCCTTACCCAGGATGATATCTTGCATCTGACACCCTTCATCAAGCCTTCTTCTCCGAGATATGTCCCCCAAGGCCAGACCGCTATAGCGACGTTGACGGGGTTCCTCAGAGGATTCAAGCCCATCTCCCCATATCCCCTGTAGACTATCGGCCTGATGTAGCATTCCCTGACCTTGTTAATCCTGACAGTCTCCTTGACAGCTCGAGTAAGCTCATCGATCCCGTACGGGATCTCCATAGTATGGATCTTCGCACTGTTGAATAGGCGCTTCATGTGATCTCTGAGTCTGAAGACAGCCGGGCCTTTGGCTGTATCGTAGCATCTCATGCCTTCGAAGACCCCGGTGCCGTAGTGGAGTGCATGAGTCAAGACGTGGATCTTCGCTTCATCCCAGTCGACAAACTCCCCGTCCATCCAGATCTTCTCAGTCTTATTCATCCCAGACCACCATCACCTAATTCACTACTTCAATAGACTAATTCTAGGCGAAAGATGAGAGGTTCAGATTAGCTCCTCCATTATTTATGTCATCCGCACTCCCTGGGGCTTTGAAGCCTCCTCCACCATTCAGGGACTCTGATGCGGCCTACCCTGTCCAAGTAGTCATAGGGCTTCAGGTCCAGGATCGGTGTCCCATCTAATGCGTCAAGCCCCTTCACCTTTAGGACGTTCCCTTCCCGTTCAATAAGCTCTACCACAGTCAGCCCTATCGGGTTCGGCCTATGCGGCGCCCTCGTCGCCAGTACGCCTACAACCGGCATGTCACAGCGTCCTCTAGGCCTCGCCTTCATAGCCCTCCTCTCAGCAGGATTTATACCGTGCATCCAGAAGATGACGTTCAGGTGTGAGAAGGACTCAATCCCCTGAAGAGCCGGCTCATACTCCTCATCGATCACGATCCGTGAGCAGAAGCTTCTCCTCCTGAGACACTCCTCTTTCAACTCTGTCCTGACAACCCCTATCGACCTCAGAAATATCCTGCCTGAACCGGCCATCCTACATATCCACCTTGAGATCGCCCCGCAAGTTCCATGACCTTCAGGTTCCCTGCCGACTACGGTAGGAGAGCGTTCTCAAACAACTACACCTGGAATGCAGACTCTAGATCGAGCTCGAATGCTGCAACCGGATTCTCTATCCCGAAGTTCTGAAGCAGCTGAGGATGTATCTCCCCGACCACGCCGCATTCATGACCGAGCACTTTGATAACTGCGCTGCGGC
>JAGTQV010000013.1 GCA_018397035.1 Candidatus Bathyarchaeota archaeon
TTTCTTGAAGGGGAGCATACCTCTCAGTGCTCTTCTGGCATATGTCTCAGGCCTACGTGGATGCCTCGGCCCCTTATCTTGGGATGCTAGGGTTCGAGTCCTAAGCCTAGTCTTCGCCCTCTGGACTATGCTTTGCTTCCTGCCTGATATGACGGCCTTCGAGACGTTCAATAAGACCACATCCTGTCCCTCCAGAGCCCTCTTCGCTGCGTAACTCAACACTCTTCCCAGCACAAGGTTCGCGGCGTCGATGACTATCGGTCTTCCAGACATATGCCAGCCTACCTCATGATCTTAACCCTAGTCCCTTTAGGGTTCTCGTCTAGCAGTTGACTTAGCGTGATGCATGCGCCTCCGGCGAGTCTAACCTTCTCTCTAGCACTTGCTGTGAACGCGAGTGCAGCTATAGTCACTTTATGGTCGACTCCGCCTGCCCCCAGTACCTTCCCTGGCACAGCAACAGTCTCCCCCTCCTCCGTCAATCTTGAGATCCTGCTCAGGTTGATCTCAGCCATCTTCCTCCTAGGCTTACTTAGAGCATGTGAGATCGCAAGCCAGACTGGTGCCCTATTTCTCGCAGAGGCCCTGCGCAGGGACCTGATGAGGTCTAGCAGTTGTGGGTTCGCCTTGCTCATCTTCATGTTTTTGATGTCATCTCCTTGATAAGCTCAGCCAGCTTCAATGCTTTCTCACCGATCTGCTTTGCTGCTTGCTCCACTATCTTGGTGGGGGCCAGGGCGCCTGTAGACTCGATGTAGAATATGAAGTCCTCCTCGCTCCATCCCAAGTCTATCGGACATGTCTTCTTCTGACAGTGCCTGATACATTCTGAGCATAGGGTACACTCCAACACATCCTTCACCGCGAGCTTCCCATTCTCCATCTCTAGGACGCGCCGCGGGCAGTACTTGACGCAGTCACCGCAACCGTCACACCTATTCAGGTTTACCGAGATTCTTGGAAGGAACTTGTAGGTGCATGCGGAGACAGGCTGCCACTTGGCATGTTCTCGGCCTCGCCCAAGCCTTGCATAGGCCTCCAGCCTCAGCTTCTGTGTGGGCGCAAGCTTCACTACGGGTATTCTGTCATTCACCGGTCTTATGGCCGGGTTCTCAGGCTTCAAGTCGCCGGAGTAGACGGTGACGTTACTGTCGGCGGCCTCAACTTCTAGCGTGAATGAGGCTCTGCATCTGTTACATCCAAGTTCACTCTTGCAATCACACTCCTCCGGAGGGACGTAAGCATCAAGGTCGGTTGTCAAGGGAACGAGTCCTAGTCTATGTGCTAGGAACTCATCAAAGATCACTGAGGTGTTCTCTATGATTATTACGTCGTCTATGGCCATCGTGGGGACCTCGGCGATCATGATCCTCCGCAGCGCATTCGCGAAAGCTGGCGTAGACTTCTCGAGCATAAACCTGAGGATCTCGTCCTCCTGTTTGATTATTGAGAGCTCCAAGAACGACTCTACTCCTGTCAGCTATGGCGAGTCGATTTCAGGTTCATCTTTCTATCAACGCCGACGGCATGAATGAGGCGTAACCGGCTCCTCAGCAGATTCGGAGTAGCGTATAGGTGTAAGCCTTCTTTATATGTTTATTTGGATAGCCTGGCACGGATCAGTCTTCTCTTGATGAGTGTCGAGAGGATCTTTGAACCCTGTAATCTATGCGTTCCTCAATGATTCGAGCCCCGGCCGCTGGCACTGCAACCCAGCTTTCCAGATACTCTTTTATCCTCTCCGTCAGTCTAGATCGGTTGGGGTCAGGGAATGGGTGAGGGAAAACAGATCTGCAGAGGTTCTCTGAAGTTGACCCTTGGAGGAGCTAGGATCATGCTCGCTGCTTCTGAGCAGAAAGCGGTCGAGATCGGGGTGCCTATGGACATAGCTATAGTGGATGACGGGGGGAATCTCCTTCTGTTCGAGAGGATGGACGGAGCTAAGATAACTGGCATCGATATCGCGATAAACAAGGCGTTTACCGCCGCGTGCAGTAGAAGGGGGACGCATGAGTATGCTGAGGTGGCCTCTCCAGGGAAGCCGGCCTTCGGAATCCATGTTAGCAATCAAGGCAGGTTCATGATCTTTGGAGGCGGCCTTCCAATAGTGGTCGACGGTGAGGTTGTTGGGGGGATCGGCTGCAGCTCAGGTACTGCGGAGCAAGACCGGCAGGTCGCTCAGGCAGGAATAGACGCACTCCAATCCAGATGATGGTTCAGGATTGTGGAGTGTTCTCCCCGGCGGGTCAGGAAACCCTTCCAAGGCATCGTTACATAGCTAGATAGGCTCTAAGCCTTTTGAGGTCAGTTCGATAGGTGTGAGCGGCTTGAAGGGTCTTGCCGCTCGAGCCTCCACCGCGGTTACTGCGAGAAGGTAGGCTACAATCCAGAGGGTGAAGAGAACCTCCCCAATCGACTCGTGGAACATGTGCAGGTTGACATCGATGAAGGCGCCGTAATAGATTATGAGAAAGATCCTCACTATGTTCACGAAGAAGGTTCCTGCGGCTCCAACCGCTGCGTATGCCAGCTTCCTCCTAGCAGATGTTTGAAGCTTCACCATCAATACTAGGATCACGAGGAGGTATATTGTCATGCTCAGTATTCCTGCACATTGCCAGTACATGTTTATGAAAAGAAAACCCTTCTGCCCCCAGACCGCGATGCTCTCATAACCGATCAATTCTACCTTGACACCGGAGGTCGTGAGCATTAAGACGACGACTGCCAGGATTGGCTGCATCAGAATCTGGAGTGACTGCATCGACCCGTAAGGGAATGTTGCGTCTAGCAGAAGTATGAAGGCCATGCCGAAGAGAAAAACGATCGGGGTTGGGAAGTTCTTGATCATGCTGATGCCAAGTGAGAGAGTGACCGTTACTATTATGTAGATGGCGTAGAGGGTGTAGTCGAGCATCCTCGTCCAGCTCAAGATCTGTGGGGTGCTGACGTAGCCGAACTGAGCCCCAGCCTGGGCGACGAGGCTGCTCTGGCCGAATTCATAGACCGCCACGAAGTACGTCGTGATGATAGCCGCTAAAACGGCTACACCGATCAGCCTCTTCCCAGTCATATTCGGCCAGGCCTGTCTCCTTACATCATACCATTCCAGAGTCAGGAAGATGAATGCGAAGAGGAAGCCTGCTCCAGCCCCCTCGTTCCAGCCCAGTATGAAGTGGTTCGAATCTATCAGGAGCAGCGTGAATAGCGGTATCAGGAATGCGGCTAGGAAGAGGTCGGCAGATCTTAGTTTGCCTCTCAGCAAAACCTTCAGGCGCATACTGGGCAACCATGATCCATTAACTTGTAGGAGGCCCAGCCTCTCTAGGATTCCAAATCCTCCTCGGCGAGACCTCTTCCCCACCGGGCATTACTCAACCTGATCTCTCTTGCTCAAGGGAGCTAGACTGCAGCATATAAGTATTCGTGGAGGCTCGGTCTCAGGTCTGGATATGGCGACACTGTTATCAAGCCGTGAAAGATAACTACCAGACCAGAGACACAGATGTCTCAGAATCCTTTGAAAGACATCATGGGATCATTAGGCAGGGAATTGACTGGCAGGAAGATAACCCTATGCATCACCGGAAGTGTTGCTGCAGTACAGGCCCCAGAGATCGCCCGTGAACTGATGAGGAGGGGGGCAGACGTATATCCGGTTCTTTCAAAATCAGCATCAGAACTTGTAAGCCCCAAGCTTATGGAGTGGGCTACTGGAAACAGGGCTGTAGTAGAGCTTACCGGGCAGGCTGAGCATATTCAGCTTGCAGGCGAATGGCCTGAGAGATCGGACCTCGTCCTGATAGCGCCGGCGACAGCTAATACTATAGGAAAAATCGCCTCTGGGATCGATGACACCAACGTGACGACGGTAGCCACTACAGCATTGGGAACAGGGGTACCGATCATAGTTGCTCCTGCCATGCACTACTCAATGTATAGACATCCAGTAGTCCTCGAAAACATCAGCAAGTTAAGGTCTCTAGGGATAGAGGTCCTAGACCCGCAGATCGTTGAGGGCAAGGCCAAGGTAATCCAGACATCAGAGATAGTCGAAGCCGTGATGAAGAAGCTCCAGAGAAAAGACTTGGAAGGCACCAGTTTCTTGGTCACCGCCGGCCCAACTCTGGAATACATAGATCCCGTCCGAGTAATCACAAACAGAAGCTCAGGAAGGATGGGAGTAGCGATCGCGAGAGAGGCTGCTAGGCGAGGCGCTGAGACGACTCTCATCTTGGGGCCTGCTGAGGCAGAGCCGCCTACTGGAATAAGGACTATCAGGATCGAGACTTCAGAACAGATGCTTGAGGCCGTGAGGAGAGAGCTCGAAGGCGAACGGTATGACGTATTTGTGGCCTGCGCCGCCGTAGCCGACTACAGACCCACATCCCCTTACAAGACGAAGATCCGAACGGTAGAGGCGCCGGTGATCGAGATCAAGCTTCAGGCGACGCCAAAGATCATAGATCTGGTGAAGAAGATCAGTCCTGAGACGCGTCTGGTTGCATTCAAGGCTGACTATGGCTTATCGAACGAAGAGTTGATCCAGAGATCCCGTCAGATCCTCGACTCTTCAGGGGCCGACCTTGTTGTCGCAAATCATGTCGGGGTCGGGGGTGTCGGCTTCGGCTCTGAGGAGAATGAGGTCTTCCTGATAGACCGGAGAGGCAGCGTCACACATATAGAGAGGGCACGCAAAGAAGCTGTAGCCGGCCATCTTGTTGACTACATCGTCGACCACCTCAGGCTCAAAGGGCCGTGAACCAGCTGAGAGTAGCAGCAGTACAGGTAGGGCCTGGGCTGTCAGGAAAAGACCAGCATGAGGATGCTGTCAAGTGTCTAGTAGAGAGGGCGGTCGCCGCTGGGGCTGAGTTCCTCTGTTTCCCGGAACACTGGCCTACAGAGGAGACAAGAGACTCAGTACCAGGGATAATCGAATTGATGAGGGAGCTGGCCCGAAGATACGAGGTGACCATAATCCCCGGCGGCTTCTTCGAGGAACTACCAGAAGGGACCTACGTAACCGCGCCTGTTGTAGACCCTCAAGGCCGCATCCTGGGCAGGCAGAAGAAGATACACCTATTCGGCGGCGAGAGATCCAGAGCCAAACCAGGCCTTGACTGTGAGATATTCAGCATTGAGCACGCGAACTTCGGAGTCATGATCTGCTATGATGCAGCCTTCCCAGAGGTTGCTAGGGTCCTCGCGCTCAAAGGCGCCGACATAGTCTTCGCTCCATCGAGGATTACAGCAGCGGGAGTTCAGCCTTGGCACCTCTATCTCTCGGCCCGATGCCTTGAGAACCGATTGCCTATAATCGCGCCGAACGTCGTGCAGCATCCGAGATATGTAGGTCACAGCATCATCCTGGGTCTGAAGAGCGAACCCGAATCCTTAGTCGTCTATCCAGATTTACTTGTTGGAGGCGAGACTCCAGACGTCCTTATTTCGGATATCGACATTGAGTCTGCTAGAAGGCTCAGGATATCAAGACTGAGAGAGAGAAGACCGGAGGCCTATGGGCTAATCACGAAGCCCTTAGGTCTCGAAGAACTTGCAAGAGAGCGAAATGGATCTTCAGACCTGGAGTGAGAGATAGGCCTTCTCATAAGTCCTCTGGAAGCTGAGGATCGTTCGCTTCACTCTGAAAAAAATAGACTCTGAACAGCCTCTTGAGGGGAACCGTGATTCTTTGAAGCGTCTCTCTAAGACGGCTTCATCCTTGTCTTGATCTACGGTGTAGACTACTATGCAGCATCCACTGTAGACCGCCTTCTCGTGGGCTCATAGGGAAATGTTGTTTGTTAACTTCCAGCTAGAACGTTTTATCCTCAGCTAGCGGCTCGATCGAGTATTATTCTGGTTATATTCAGTCGAAGGAATGCCTAGATAGTGAATTTTTCTTCAAAGCGATCCTTCATTAGTGATAGAAGTCCCGTAGTCTGGGAAGAGTATATTGACAGCTCCTGGAAGACTACCAAGTTCGTTCCTGCGAAGCCGTAGTTGGTTGAAGGGGTTGAGTCGCGTCATGGCTGAGGTTAGCTTTCTCAAAAATTGGTATGCAAAAACCATATAAATTGTGTCGCGGCGTATTCCAGCGCGAGGGATACTCGATGGCTGAAGTTAAGGGCGTTGGAGACGGCGGTCTCAACCTGATGAGGGACAAACCTATAGACAGGGACCAGTGGTTGAGGGATGTCTTTCCAGAGTGGGGCACCATACTCAATAAGGAGATTGAGTCGACCAAGCCTGAGCCTAATACCTTCATACTCTGGTGGCTTGGGGGCGCTTCATGGTGGTTCAAGAGCGCTGGTGGAGCGAATCTCTGCATAGATCAGTACAGTGGTTCAGGCGGCTGCCTGGACTACAACGAACTCTCCAAGTACTCTGGCGTCGTGAGGATGACCGGGGCACAGCAGATGTGCTGGATCAGATGTGTCCCACACGTTCTTGATCCATGGGCGATCAAGGAGTGTGACGCATACCTCTCGACTCACATCCACACGGACCACGCTGACTTCTACACGATCAAGCCTCTCCTCGAGAATACGAAGTGCAAGTTCATCGCGCCTCCACGTGGAAGAGAGATATTCGAGAGATGGAAGGTCCCAGCTGACAGGATCGAGGTCGTTAAGCCAGGCTCGACCGTCAAGATAAAAGACACCGTAATACATGCGGTCGAGTCATTCGATAGGACAGTCCTGATAACGGAGCAGGCAGATCTCAAGAAGATGACTATGGAGCAGTTTGCGAGACTGATGGATGAGAAAGCTGTGAACTACGTTATAGAAACGCCTGCCGGCACTGTATATGACGCTGGGGACTCCCACTACTCTAACATGTTCTTCAAGCATGGGAACCAGTTCAACGTCGACGTGGCCTTGATAACCTTCGGCGACAACCCAGACGGTATGACCGACAAGATGACCCCGTACGACGCATACCGCGCAGCAAAATGTCTGAAGGCTAAAGTCTGCATCCCAATGCACTATGAGAACTGGGGCATAGTCGAAGGCGACCCGACAGACCTTGAGATGATAGCGAACAAGAAATTCGCGCCATTCAAGGTGTGTATAATGAGGCCTGGGACCAAGTACGTCTGGCCTAAGGACAGAGACAAGCCCCGCATCTACTACGCGCAGCAAGTCGAGGTTAGCCGCTACTTCAGAACTGAACTGGTAGATCTGCCGTTTCCAGCATACTTGTAATGGGTTAACCCAACCCCTTCCTTTTTTTTGGCTTTCGGAGTGGAGACAGCCTCCAGCTACGCGGTTTAATCACCCAGCGGACACCTGAAGATTCAGCATGCATTGGCTGATGTAACATCGGAGGCGTGTCGGGCTTGGCATCTTCAGGTCCTCCCCAGGAGGAGGCTGTTATGTCTGCTGTACAGTCTTATTCATCAACCCGAGTTCCGTGACAGCGAGGTCAAGGACTGAATCTACATACTCACCTGTCTTTGCACTCAGCGGACTAACCCTTCGTCCAGGCATATATCTTTCAAGAACCTCGATCGCTTCTCTGGCGTGTTCAACGTCAACCAGATCGATCTTGTTCGCACATACAATGATCCTGGACGGCATCTCTATCCTCCTGGTAATGCTCTCGATGGATAGTACCTTTCTCCTCAATTCATCTATCGGTTCACTCACGTCGACAAAAAGGAGGATGAGGTCGGCATTCGTTATCTCATCTAGAGTTACGAAGAAGGCGTCGACTATCATTGGATGCATCTCTTCTATGAAGCCTATCGAATCGACCAAGATGAATTCCGTACGCCTCCACTTGACAAGTCTGGAGAAGGATGATAGCGTCGTGAATGGCCCTAGGCCGGTATCCTTTGACTCCTCCGTCAGCCTGTTGAAGAAGGTGGTCTTCCCGCTCTGAGTGTAGCCTGCCAGAGCAACTATTGGAAAGCCGAGTTCATGTCTCCTCTGTCGAAGGGCGGTCTTCTTCGACTGCACCTCCTGCAGATCCATCCTGAGATTCCTGATCCTCCTCCTTGCCGCCTTCTCATACTCCTTGAATGGATAGTCTCCAGGCCCACTCCATCCGACCTGCTCGCCGAGTATGCCCTTCAACTTTATGAACTCGCGTCCCCAAGAGAAGGTATACCTGAGCTTTGCGAGTTCTATCTGGAGCTTAGCCTCCTTGGTCATAGCCCTCTTGCTGAATACTTCAAGTATCAGCAGGTTCCTGTCTATGACCTTGACGTCACCGATCCTCCTCTGAATCTTGAAGACTTGACTGCTCGGAAGGGTATTAGTGAATATCACGAGATCTATCCTCTTCCGTCGCACCAGCCTCTTGAGTTCTTCAAGCTTCCCAGCCCCTATGCAGTGGCTGTGATGGACGCTGTTCCTCCGCTGGACCAGGCTCTCGACGACTGCGTAGCCTATGTTCTCAGCCATCATGGAAACCTCTCCTACACGAGAGACCATGTTCGGAAGTAAGCACTCAACGACTACGGCTCTCAACCAGTTCACTCTCTAGGTCGACGAGGCCGGGGACTTGCAGGGTGAGTCTGGAGGGATCTCATCTTGCCCGATCGAATCGGGCCTGCTGGATTTAGGCGTTCCTCCATGAATGCTGGAGGACTCTCCAGACACAGGCTACGGTCTGAATCCTCAACTGGTCCTCCGCAACATACTCCAACCATCATCATCATGACCTCAAAAAAATCTCCCTTAACATGCAGAAGCGAGCATACATCATCCTGTATGTTAGACGCAAAACTCTTTAAGAAAGGGTTCCGTATCGGCATTTCTGATGGTGCTTGTATGAACTGCACGTCCTCAAACAAGATGTCCATTTACTTGGCTGTAATAGCCCTCGTCTCGATACTCGTCACCGGCTGCGCTTTCACCTACATCTACTTTCAGACTCAGACTCAACTTGTAAGTCTGCAAGAGGGATATGAGGAACTTCGGTCAAGGCTCGAGTCGCTCAGCATAGCAAGCGGCACCGGGCTTGAAGCACACCAGATCTATGTCTTGGTGGAGAACTCCGTCGTCCAAGTGATGAGTAAGAAGATAGGTGAGAACGGCCTTGAACCTGAAGCGAGCGGGACAGGGTTCACCTATGATGCGGACGGCCACATAGTGACAAACAACCATGTCATAGAGGATGCGGACTCTGTTGAGGTTACGTTTCTCGACGGCGCGACTGTCAAGGCGAGCATAGTTGGCACTGACCCCTACTCCGACCTAGCGGTCTTGAAGGTCCAGACCCGGGCTGAGAGGCTGAAACCAGTTATCTTAGGTGACTCATCTAAACTACTGGTCGGCGAAAAGGTCTATGCTGTAGGTGCGCCCTTCGGATTAAGCTGGTCCCTCACGCAAGGGATAGTCAGTCAGATTGGGAGGACGCTTCCAGCCTCTGGCGGGTACTCGATCCCCGGAGTGATCCAAGTCGACGCCGCCATAAACCCGGGCAACAGCGGGGGGCCTCTCGTCAACCGTCTCGGGGAAGTTGTTGGAGTCAACACTGCGATCCAGTCGGAGACCGGCGTCTTCTCAGGAGTCGGTTTCGCAATCCCATCTAATCTACTGCGGCTCGTAGTCCCCTCCCTCATAAGGACCGGCAGCTACGAACACGCCTGGATCGGTGTCGCCGGTTCAGATGTCACCCCATCGATCGCGGAGAAGATGGGGCTTCCAGAGGCAAGAGGATTCCTAGTTATCTCAGTAGTTGAGGGGGGCCCTGCGGAGAGGGCTGGGATACGTGGAGGGGAAAGAGTTGAGATCATAGAGGGTAGAAACATGAGTCTGGGCGGGGATGTTATCACGCACATCGACGGCAAGGTTGTGAGGAAACTTGAAGATCTCCTTACACATCTTGAGTACAGCAAGAGGCCTGGGGAGGTAGCTGTCCTCGAGATCATCCGTGAGGGGAAGACTACTACACTCACGGTCACGTTGGGAACGAGGCCGCCTCCCTCCAGCCCGTGACCTCTCACTCTATAAGGTCTGCTCAGCGATACGCTAGGATCCACTGAAACCCTAGGCAAGGCACTGTCAGTCCGGCCTTCCGCTCTCTTTCTCGAACTCGATGAGCAGCTCCCTCTGCCTCTTGCTAAGCCTCGTCGGGACCTTCAAGTTAACCCTGACGTATTCGTCCCCCCTTCCTGAGCCGCCCAGCCTGGGCATACCTTTATCCTTGATCTTGAAGAGCGTACCCGGCTGTGTTCCAGGCGGGATCTTAAGCTCGATCCTCCCATTGAGGGAGGGGGCTGTGATCTTAGATCCCAAAGCCGCTTGGGTGAAGGAGATAGGGACTTCACAGATGAGGTCGTCGCCTCTCCGCTGGAAGACTGCGTGAGGTCTGACGTGGACGGTGACGTAGAGATCTCCAGGCGGGACACCTCCAGGGCCTGTGTCACCCTCCCCTCTAACCTTCAGGGTTGCGCCGTCCTCGACGCCTTGGGGGATCTTCACACTTATCCTGCGGCTCCGCCGGACTTGGCCTGCCCCCTTGCATTCAGTACATGGAACCTCTATGATCCGCCCTTTCCCGACGCACCTGTCACAGGTCGTTATCTGAGTGACCGTGAAGAGGCCTTGACCGACTGACTGCCTCTGCCTTACCTGGCCGCTTCCCTGGCAGGTTGGGCACTGCTTCAGGCCTGTCCCAGGCTTCGCACCGCTCCCGCTACAGGCCTGGCATTCCTCAATCCTCTGGACTCTTATCTCCTTTTCCACGCCTGAGGCAGCCTCTTCCAGATCTATCTCGAGATCATACTGGAGATCGTAACCTCTCTGTGGGGCCCCCCAGCCCCAGCCTCTCCTGCCGAAGAACTGCTCGAAGATGCTGCTGAAGCCGAAGCCGAGATCCCTGAAGATATCCTCAAAGTCAACCCCCCTGAAGATGTCTTCAGGCGTGTACCTGTCCCCGATCCCTGCGCGGCCGTACAGGTCGTAGGTCCTCCTCTTCTCGTCGTTGGAGAGGACCGCGTAAGCCTCAGAGATCTCCTTGAATCTCTCTTCGGCGTCAGGCGACTTGTTTCTGTCAGGGTGGTATTGGAGGGCCAGTTTGCGGTAGGCGTTCTTTATCTCTTCCTTAGTGGCGTTCCTCTGGATCCCTAGTATCTCGTAGTAGTCCTTCTCGCTCAAGGAGGCCACCAGTGCAGGGTGAAGGGTGAACGCTACTTCTTCTTGTCTTCATCCACGACCCGGTAGTCGGCGTCTACCACCTTCTTCTCTGCTTGGCTCGCCCCACTCGGTTCCGCCGCGGATCTTGCCTGAGCGCTCTGAGCTGCCTGCTGATAGACAGCAGCACCAACCTCCTGGAGTATCTTTGAGAGGGTCTCCATCTTAGACTTTATCAAGGCCACATCCTTGCCGGTGAGGGCTGACCGCAGGTCTGCAGAAGCCTTGTCAAGCCTCTCCTTCTGGTCCTTGCCGACCTTGTCGCCGAGGTCTTTCAGCGTCTTCTCTACAGTGTAGAGTAGTGAGTCAGCCTGGTTTCTTGTCTCAGCCTCCTCCCTCCTGATCCTGTCCTGTTCAGCGTACTTCTCAGCTTCCCTTATCATCCTCTCCTTCTCCGCCTCTGAGAGCTTCGTCGAGGCGGTTATCGTTATCTTCTGTTGGTTGCCGGTGGCGAGGTCTTTCGCAGAGACGTTCAGGATGCCGTTGGCGTCTATGTCGAACGTCACCTCGATCTGAGGTACACCTCTGGGCGCAGGCGGTATCCCGACCAGGCTGAACATTCCAAGTGAGACGTTGTCAGCTGCCATAGGCCTCTCCCCCTGCAGGACGTGGACTGTCACGCTTGTCTGGAAGTCTGCGGCGGTTGAGAAGATCTGGCTCCTCTTTGTGGGTATCGTAGTGTTACGTTCTATGATCTTTGTGAAGATTCCTCCGAGGGTCTCGACTCCGAGTGATAGAGGTGTAACGTCTAGGAGGAGGAGTTCCTTCACCTCCCCAGCGATCACGCCGGCCTGTATCGCGGCGCCCATGGCAACGCATTCCATAGGATCTACACCCCGCTCAGCAGGTTTGCCCATGTACTCCTCAACGAACCTCCTCACTATTGGCATCCTCGTCGGGCCGCCGACCAAGATTATCTTGTCGATATCCGCTGGTGTGAGCTTCGCGTCGGCCAGGGCTCTATTCATCGGTTCCCTGCAACGCTCGATCGTCGGGTTGACCAGTTCCTCAAGCTTGGCCCTGGTCAGGGTGAGGTTGAGATGCTTCGGCCCTGATGAGTCGACTGTGAGGAAGGGCAGGTTCAGGTCGCTCGTCAGGGTTGTGGAGAGCTCGATCTTCGCCTTCTCAGCCGCCTCCCTGAGCCTCTGGAGGGCAACCTTATCGTTGCTAAGGTCTATTCCCGTGTTCCTCCTGAACTCCTCGGTGAGGTAGCGTACTATTGCGTTGTCCATGTCGGTGCCGCCGAGCTGCGTATCCCCGCTTGTAGACTTAACCTCGAAGACCGGAGGCTCTGAGGGTCCAGGCCGGCCTATCTCCATTATTGTGACATCCAGCGTGCCGCCTCCAAGATCGAAGACCATTATCTTCAGTTCTTTCTCAGACTTGTCGAGGCCGTAGGCCAGGGATGCTGCTGTGGGCTCATTTATTATCCGCACAACATCTAGGCCGGCTATGGCGCCAGCGTCTTTGGTAGCCTGCCTCTGGTTATCGTTGAAGTAGGCCGGGACCGTTATCACTGCCTTATCAACCTTGGCTCCCAAGAAGGCCTCGGCGTCCCTCTTTATCTTCTGGAGGATGAATGCTGAGATCTGTTGCGGGGTATACTCTTTATCGAATACTCTTACCTTGTAGTCTGTACCCATCTTCCTCTTGATCGCCATGACCGTTCCTTCAGGGTTGGTCACCGCCTGTCTTCTGGCTGGTTCACCGACGAGAAGCTGCCCATCCTTTGTGAAGGCGACGTATGAGGGGAAAGCCTTCCCGCCTATGGTTGTCCCTTCAGCGCTCGGTATGATAACGGGTCTTCCAGCCTGTATCACGGCAGCGGCGGAGTTGCTGGTTCCGAGGTCTATGCCGATTATCTTGGATACTTGTGAATTACTCATATGGGTCACCACAGAATTTTTCAGAGGAGCTGTTGGTGGTATTCGGGGTTATTAGGGAGCGGCGTGCTTCAAGAAAAGGATTTTGGATATTATCGCGCTTCTCCTGTCTTGTCGACATTGACCAGCCGGCCGTTTCGTCAGGACTGGTAGGCCATAGCAGAACCCTTCACTCTGACCTCTTTTCTTCCAGTGAGTTTTCCTCCGGGTTCTTCGCGACGACGACGATGCTCGGCCTGAGCACTCTGCCTTTGAACATGTAGCCAGGCCTGAGCTCCTCCACAACATGACCGTCAGGAGTGTCCTCTCTGGGAATCTGGTTTGCTGCCTCATGGATAGAGGGGTCGAATCTACAGCCGACGGCCTCAATCCTCTTGAGACCCTCCTCCTCCAAAATCTCTCTCGCCTTCTTGAGGACAAGCTCGAAACCGGATCTTGCTGCTTGAGAGTTCTCGATCTTTGATAGGGCCCTCACCGCTATCTCCATATCATCGACTATGACGAGGAGTCTGGAGATCAGTCTCTCATTCGCCCTCTCAATAATCTCTTCAGCCTCCTTCTTCGTTCTCTTCTGCAGATTCTCAAGCTCGGCCTGCATGTACTTCAGTCTATCCAGGTAGTCGGCTGACCTCTTTCTCTCGCATTCCAGAGCCTCCTTTACGGAGGCGAGCTCCTTCATCAGCGCCTCCAGATCAACTTCCTTCTGAGGGGGTTCTGAGGCAACCTTGGGCTCAGTTCTAGGCCTCTCTTTACGAGTGCCCATGTGACTCGCCTATTCCTGGTCTGCCTGCCTGAAGGTGTGGGGATGTCGAAGCGTTCGCATGCTATATTTGATTTTCGGGGAAGCCGGCAGAATTGGGAGTCTACGCTGGAGGAGTAACCTTTGACTAGTCGGTGGTTTGATCGTCTGACTGAGCATGTCTATCCTTCTTCCTGCTGGTCGATCAATTCTCCTCGGGTATAGAACAGGATATAGGTGTGAGTCTGAGATAGAGTACTGGACAAGGTTCCCTGAGGCAGGTTCCAGAGATGCATCTGGCAGACTACTCACTCGCCTTCGTCAGCGGGGTCTTGGTTCTTCTGTCACCCTGCAGTTATCCGCTTCTTCCAGGCTACGTCGTCTACTATCTCGGCAGCAAGATCAGTGGTGGGAGGGCGGTTCAAGGCGGCCTAGTGTGCGGCATGGGGTTGGTCACAGTCTTCTTGACTGTGGGCCTTGCCACCTACTCCTTCGGAAGCGCGCTCCTGAAGTCTCTCCCATCCACTAGTCCGGTTGCAGCAGCAGTGATAGGTGTTCTTGGGGTATCGATGCTGTTGGGGATAAACCTTCCTAGGATCCCCGTGAACATTCACGCCACAAAGAGGGGAGGATTACTCGGCTTCTTTATTTATGGAGTAACATACGCAGTCACGTCTATGGCCTGTTCAGGCCCGGTATTCATCTCGATAATGCTCTACGCATTAGCCTCAGAAGGTTTCTTCAACGGATTCATTGTCTTCCTCATTTTCTCTCTTGGGATCTGTATGCCACTCCTTGCGACGACACTTCTTGTGGCTAAGGCTAAAGGCTTCATCGTCAGGAAGATTACCGGCGCAACATCGATAGTCCAACGTGCCAGCGGAATTGTGTTAATAGTGCTGGCGGTCTACCTCTACTCTCTATCCTAACTCTATCTTGAATAGTGAGTCTGCAAGGCCTTAAGGATCTACTTCCAGAAAATCGGTAGGATAGACTTGGGTGGAAGCCCTTCAGTGAGAGTGGCTAGGGAGAAAGCAGAAGCAGCCATCTCCATTTTGAAACGGTTGAACGTCCTAGATAAGGGTCTCAGAATGGCATCAACAGGCCGCGACGTGTTTGCACCCTTATCTAGGATGCTATCAGATGATGAGCTTGCCATGCTGGAATCCGAGCTTAAAGATTTCCAGGTCACCAGCCATGAATTCAGGAGGAGAGATAGGAAGCCGAGAAGTCTAATCGAAGCTATCGGGGACCAGCTTGAGCCACACATCCTCGCGGAGCTCCCCCGCTCATACGACGTTGTTGGCGACATAGCTGTCTTAGAGCTTCCACAGAATCTACTGGAGCACAGGCAGATAGTTGGGGAGGCTGTGATGCGCGTAGACCCCCATGTCAAGACCGTCCTAGCAAAGGCAAGCCCTGTATCTGGCAAGTACCGAATAAGGGATTTCATCCTCTTGGCCGGTCGATCCTCCACGATAACGGAACATAGAGAACACGGCTGGATCTTCCGCCTCGACCCTGTCAGGGTCTACTTCAGCCCTAGGCTCTCACATGAGCGTCAGAGGATAGCCGCTGAAGTCCAGCCAGGTGAGACTCTAGTAGACATGTTCGCAGGCGTTGGCCCATTCTCGATAGTTGTGGCCGGAGTCAGGAACGTGAGGAAGGTATACGGTGTAGATATCAATCCGGACGCAGTCACGTTCATGTTGCAGAACATTACGCTTAACAAGCTGCGCGGAAAAGTAACCGCTGTGCTGGCCGACGCTGCGGCAGCCTCAGAGTTCCTCTTGGGCATGGCGGACCGTGTCATAATGAACTTGCCGGCGGACTCTGACAGATTCATACCTCAAGCCTGCAGACTTCTCAGTGAAGGAGGGGGGGTAATTCACTTCTACACATTCACATCAGAGGAATCGCCTCGGGAAGCTGTTCTCGAGAATGTTAGAAGAAGTGTAGAATGCGCCGGCAGAAGGGTCGTGAGGGTTGAGGCTGTAAAGGACGTCAGGCCTGTTGCTCCGAGGGAGTGGCAGCTAGCCATCGACATAAGAGTCGCTTAGAGCTGAACTGTCAGGACTACTTTCACGGCCGCCCCTGGATCCCTCAGTCTCTTGACTAGTCTTCGACTGAGATCCGCGGCTGCCTTGCTCGACTTTATCATCAGAGTCCTTCCGCAGGTGAAACTGCTCTTTCTCGCTACAATGTCATTCTCATCCTCGAATGTGAGGAAGGGGCTACCCCTCCCTATGGCAGTCTCAACGATCCCGCAAGCCTCGATCATTACAGTGATCGTTGCATCCTCCCCGAGACTGAGCTCAAGATTCATACCTCAAGCCTGCAGACTTCTCAGTGAAGGAGGGGGGGTAATTCACTTCTACACATTCACATCAGAGGAATCGCCTCGGGAAGCTGTTCTCGAGAATGTTAGAAGAAGTGTAGAATGCGCCGGCAGAAGGGTCGTGAGGGTTGAGGCTGTAAAGGACGTCAGGCCTGTTGCTCCGAGGGAGTGGCAGCTAGCCATCGACATAAGAGTCGCTTAGAGCTGAACTGTCAGGACTACTTTCACGGCCGCCCCTGGATCCCTCAGTCTCTTGACTAGTCTTCGACTGAGATCCGCGGCTGCCTTGCTCGACTTTATCATCAGAGTCCTTCCGCAGGTGAAACTGCTCTTTCTCGCTACAATGTCATTCTCATCCTCGAATGTGAGGAAGGGGCTACCCCTCCCTATGGCAGTCTCAACGATCCCGCAAGCCTCGATCATTACAGTGATCGTTGCATCCTCCCTTGACGCCAGTCTCGTGAACTCTGCAGAGAGCTCTGAGAGGCCTCTATCAGCACCGACCGCGATTACGCAGTCCCCTCTAGAGGTCAGACGCTCCTCCTTCGTTATCTCGAAGGTAGTCTTATGAGTTGCCTTCACAGCCTTGTGGCCGTGAGCATTAAGCAGCTCCACTACACAGGTCTTCAGGTCCTGCTCGCCGCCCTCACTCCCTCTCCACTGACTCTCAGTGGCTTAGCTTTTATCTTGCTCACCTCCAGCAATTACTAGTTTGAAGGGGGCAGAGCGGTCTGGAGAAGTACGCGCAGCTTAGGAAGGAGGCTGTCGGTCTGCTGATGAGAGAAGGGATACTGCGTTCCAAGAGCGTGATAAGGGCTATGTCTCTGGTTCCGAGGGAGGAGTTCCTCCCTGAGGAGGTGAAGCCTGAAGCCTACGTCGACGCTCCGCTGCCCATAGGATACGGCCAAACCACGAGTGCACTCCACATGACCGCGATGTTCTGTGAGTACGCTGAGCTCAGTCTCGGGGAGAATGTTCTCGAGATAGGGGGTGGGTGTGGATACATGAGTTGCGTCTACGCTGAGGTCGTCGCTGCAAGTGATCAGCCGAGGGAGAGGTGGGGGCACGTCTGGTCAGCCGAGATAATCGAGGAGTTGGCTAGGGTCGCTCAGGAGAATATTAGAAGGTGCGGTTATTCTGAGAGGGTCGACGTGGTGCATGCAGACGCATCCCTAGGTCTACCGGAGCACGCTCCATACGATGCAATAATAGTCACGAGCGCAGCTCCAACGGTCCCCCAGGAAATCATAGACCAACTCCGAGCAGGCGGATGCCTCCTGATCCCGGTAGGCGAGATCTATCATTACCAGAGGCTGATCAAGGTAAGGAAGAATCCTGACGGAACAGTGGACAGAGAGGAACTGGGTGGGGTGGCATTCGTCCCGATGAGGGGGAGAGCAGGGTGGAAGGGGTGAGTTCAAGCAGTAGAGGCCGGGGGAAGCGGCCTGAATCCAAGGGCCTCAAGAAGCATGTGAGAAGGACGAGGTCGACTATTCTCCGGGATTTCATCTTGAAGAATCCTGGGATGACAGCCGGCGAGATCTCTGAAGGCTTAGGCTGGTCTCGCCGCAGCGTCAGACTCGCCTTGGCCAAGCTGGAGAGGGCAGGTGAGGTCTCAACCAGGTACTTCCCTGTCCTGGTCAAGGAGGCTGGAGAGGGCCTATCCAGGGTTGAGGAAGAGATCGCCCTGGGCAAGATGAGGCTTGAGAAGATGCTTGAGCGCTTGAGGGCGAAGGCTGATGAGGCATTCGAGAGATGTGTAGAAGCCAAGATGGCCAAGGATGAAGATCTTGCCTCAATATACGCAGGCCGGTGTGCCGAGATAAAGAGACTCATCAACAGCGTAGTGGCAAGTGAGTCTATCCTGAACAGAATGGCCCTGGCGATGGATAGCCTGAGGTTGAGCATTAGGAGAAAGGGATACCCTGAAGTTAATCCTTAAAGAAGCTCTCGAGTGTGGATCTCCCATCGACGACGGCTCTGGAGAGGCGTTCAAGAGTGTTCCTAACCCTCTCCTCTGAGAAGTCCCTCTCTCTGCAAAGGAAATGAACAGTCGACTCGAGATCTGGTCTTCGCCACTCGATCCTGTAGTCGTCAGTAACCTTAGGTTCCAGAAAGATCTGTCTGACCCTGAGAAGCTCCTCGACTCCGAAGCCCTGTCGCAGACTCTCGAGCGCTCTTTCAAGTGTTCCAGACTCCTTGATGAGCTTCACCGCTGTCTTGGGCCCGACCCCCCTGAAGCCTCCAGGATTGTAGTCTGTGCCAAGCAGGATCGCTACATCGATCAGTTGCTCCCTTGTGAGTCCAAGACCTTCCAGAACCTTCTCGAGGTGAATGACCTCCGGCTCAACCTCAACGTAGACGCTCTTGCCAGGGAGCTTTCTCCTTCCGCTGACTGTTAGATTACGCACCAGTATAGGCGCTCCGAAAAGGAGGGAGTCATAGTCTTGACTGGCGGCAGCCCATAGGTGACCTCTGGATACTATGTGGGCAGCCTGCGCCTCACCCTCTGACGGGGCTTGGATCCAAGGGACCCCCATACTGTCGAGAAGCCTCTTCGCGTCGTCGACCATCTCATCTCTCAGTCTCGAGGTCATCTGGGCGTATCGCCTCGCCTCTTCAGCCACCCCTCTCCTGACCGCATCCTCATATCTTGTGATGGCTTCCTCCTTGATCTGCATCCTCCTCCTTATCTCAGCCTCTTTGAGCGCTGGCGGTTCACCGTCGAAGACGTACACTATCTTGATCCCCCTCTCGACCATGTTCACCGTCCTGTAGAATAGTCCGCTCAGATGGCTGGTGATCCTTCCAGCTCTGTCTGTAAGCGGCTCCCCCATAGAGCCCCTTATTATCGCGAGGAACTGGTAGAGGGCGTTGTATCCATCGACAGCCAGAGACCTACCCCGGAGATCCTCGAGGCTAACCCTCCGCTTCTCGACGATTCCCCCTAGATCCACACCCATCTCAGAGACCCTACGTACTCTACTGTTCTCCTCCTCAATAAGTTACTCATGCATCAAAAGTCACATCGACCGTGCGCCCGTCTAAGACCACCAGCCAGCGCATTAAAGAATGCTCACCCCTCAGAGATGTTCGGTGAGCTTTCTCTGGGAGCGGGCATCCCTCATGATCCTGCTGCATCTGACCCAGCCCTGTACTGGAACGGTCAGAGTCTTCAAAGCATGGGATAGCGCTTCCTCAAAAGTGTCGAATCTTGCTGGACCAGTCTTCAACATCGCCCTCAGACTCTCCCTCACATTCCAGACTCCAACCGGCAAGATGTAGTCAGGATGTATCTCTCTCATCAGGAGGCCTGACGCCTGCCTACGTTCACTTCTAAGTCTCTCAGCCAGCGCTAGTCGGGCTGAGTAGTAGCATCCCCCCACGCTAGCGTAGGTCGTACGGCCTTCATAGGACTCGAAATCACCCATAAGCTCAGGCTTCGAGCCTGAGGGGTTCCAGAAGGTCCTCGGGAACCAGGCCTCGATCCATTCGAAACTCCACTTCTCCGGCAGAAGTACTGCGGCGTACATGTTGCCGACATTCCTGAATGAGTAGACTAGATACTTGTCTATTGTTGGGAACTGTTTGATCTCGGCTGTGAGGCGGAGTGAGAGAGTGCTGTCAACCGCGGTGATAGCCCATCTCGTAGGTACAAGCCTCCTCCTCGCTGAAACACCGAACATTCCAAGGCTGAATGAGCGTTGGATCCTAGTGACCGGAACACCGGAATCGTACAGGGAAGAAATAGCTTCAGACGCTCTTAGATCACGGTCATAGAATCTCCTCTCGATTCTCCTGTCGACAGAAACATGTGAGGCCCTGAATCTCTTTAGTGGAGCTGTTGGACCGAAAGGTTGAGCTTCATCACTCAACACCAGAATCCTTCTAGGCTTCCTGCCGAAAACCGCCTCCGTCTCTGTAGGCTTCTCACCCATAGCGAGCTCTTGCAGGGTTTCCAGAAGCCCACTCGGTTCACGTGCCTGCAGAATATGTGATCTAGACTTCCCCCTGATCAGAGACATCCTGAATCTGATGATGTCTTCGATCGACCTACCCATCCATTGCTCTGGCGTATCAAGGATCTCTGTATCACCGTGGTATGGAGGGATCATAGGCCCGATGTTGACCTTCGGATAGCCGATCCGACCCACAAAAACCGCGGGCGGCGTGGAGCCCTCTATAAGCTCCCTGTCAACGAGGCCGTCAAGCCTCACTAAGGCCTCAAGCCTGGCGATGACTGGACATCGAAGCTTCCCGCAGAGATTTCTTCCTCCTCTGCAGAGAAGGCATATTCTCGAGTTAAAAGCCAGATCTGTTGCTCTGCTCGCCCACAACTCATGGTGGTTGAGCTTCTGGCCTCTCCTCCAGTCGTCCAGACCTATGATTTTTGGGGGAGACATCTCTGAAGGGCTAGGTGTAATTGTCCCATGCTGGTTCAGGCTGACTGCCTGATGCTCCTGCCATGAAGGCTTTCAGCTTCTGGGTTCAACCGGGCCTGGACCGTGCCGTCTGGGCTTCAGCTCACTGCTGGCTGACCTCGTATATGTTGAATGTTACCTGTTTGAACTTCTCTAAGCCTCCACCTGTGACGTAGATCGTCAAGGTATAGGTTCCCAGCTGAGCTACTGATCGGGTGATTATCTGAAGTGTCACGACCGTTCTCCCAGCAGTTGTGAAGGTGGCGTTCGCGACGACCCACCTGTGATATACGCCGGTGACCGGCAGCCCTATAACCCGGAAACTAAACGGGGCTTCGAACGGCTCCTCGATATTCAATGTGATGTTGAACGGTGTTATTCTCTCGACGAGCTCACCTATCACCTGCCTGGTTACACTTTGAGAGGATGGAGTCACTTCAAAGCTGAAGTCGGGAACCTTAAGGATAGCGATCGAGGAGTTCCTTATGATAGACCCTCTCGGAGTTCCCACAATACCCTCCACCTTCACATAGTAGCGGCCGGCAGGGACGAACTCTGTTGAGGTGGATCTTATGGTGAGTTCCGAGGTTACTGAGCCTCCTTTCGGCGGCGTCACGGTTGCTGGGTTGAACTCTGCAGCCAAACCTCCAGGCAGTGTCTCCAGACCCAACGCGACAGCCCTGAGCGCTACAGGTGATGAGAAGCTGTTGAAGGAGGTGACGGTCACCGTCGTCTTCGCACTCTTCGCCACATAGACCGACATCTCCTTAGCCGTCATCGAGACAGCGAAGTCATCGACCGCTATCTTCATCGTCGGGGTAGCCGCAGCGTTTCCGTAAGCGTCGACAGCAGCTATGTGGTAGCTTATGTCGCCCAGGACCTCGGTTCCCTGTATTGTGTAGGCGTACTGGTCACCTCCGGCTGAGAGCAGGAGCATAAAGACTATCTTCGGTTGAATGTTGCGGAAAGTGTATGTTGTTGAGTTGTTCGGCACGACAGTATATGTTAATGTGACGTTCTTAGGCCAGCCTGTAACCCTTGCTGTAACCTCTATGTCTTGGCCTAGCATCGCCTTTGTGATCGGGGTGTGGGTCACGGTAACCCTGGACCACCATGAACCCCCTCCCCCTGCCACACCAGCGGAGAGAATGGCTAGAACCACACCTATCACAAGCACACTGACCATGAATAGGCCTACGAGTGCATAGATCTGCCTCCGAGAGGCAGCAGCCTCGGCCTTGGCTTCCTCAGGGCTTTCAGATTCCTGGCTCATCGACAGCAACTACCATCTAACCTAGTATTCCCATGGCTACCTTAAGTAAAGCTTTCGCATCTGGCCACGCCTAGGGCTGATCAACTGCAGGCCGGGCCAGGCCTCCAGAACTCTGAATCTTCAGGCGCTCTCCACCGGAGAAACGTTTAACCGCTATGCTTTGGGTCTCCTGTTGCTTCTTCCTGTCTATCCAGATCTTCCAGACGCTTGATCGCTCTCAGAACCTCGGATTTGATGAATCTTATTCTCTCTTCAGCCTCATTTCTCGGCTGCATGCTGAAGCCCATATGATCTTCCTTCAACAGCTCCTCATAGGATGGTTGTGATGCTGGCCCATCCTCCGGACTAGTGCATTCAGGCCCGGTCTTGACCAGGAATATGCCTGAGGCGAAGAAGGTTGCGAAGGCTATAGACCAGAGCAGTACTTGCGGTGTTGAAGCATAGAAGAAGTAGGTCAGATCCTCCTTCGTGGCCCCTTCAATATTTGGGAGGAAGACGCTCATCATCCTCGCTGATGAGTAAACCCCCAGCAGTAGGCATGTGACGCCGACCGCTATCATGATCGAGCCCAGCAGCTTCTCCAGCCTCAACTTCTAACCGCCATTCCTGCTGAAGAAAATTGTCGAAAGGGGCACTTAAACTTCAGCGGTGAGCAGCTTCTAATGGAACGCTGCTGCATCAACCTTCACTAGCCCTCAACCGGCTTGGAAGGCTCAGGATGCAAAAGGTATATTATGTCCAGCCGGTCTCTTCTGCGGCTTAAGGTATCACTGTTGCCGATAACAGATATAGTGAAGAAGCAGCTCGCTCAGAGACACAGGCTCTTCTACAAGCTCTGCAGGAAATGCGGGGTCAAGAACTCTGCCTCAGCGTATCGGTGTCGGAGATGCCGGAGCCAAGATCTTCGATGGAAGAAGCGTGAACTCGGAGCGAAGTAGCCTCCGATAATGTCGCTACGGCCTGAGCCTAGACCTGTCCCTTGGGAAGAGGACGACATCCCTTATATTCTCCCGTCCAAGGAGAGCCATGACAAGCCTGTCGAGGCCCATGCCCCATCCGGCGTGAGGTGGCATCCCGTAGTCATACGCCTTCAGGTGGAAGTCGAAACTCACGGGGTTGAGGCCTTGCTCCCTGAGGCGTTCGATCAGTTGCTCTTTATCATCTACTCGTGAGCCGCCCGAGGTTACTTCAACCCACTCATACATGAGGTCGAATGCTTCACACGTCTCCTTGTTAACGCTTGGTCTTATGTAGAAAGGCCGGGTCTTTGTAGGCCATTCTGTCACAAAGTAGAACTCCTCTTCGTGGAGTCTGCCAAGGATCCGGTATGCGGGGGTGGAGAGGTCTTCGCCCCATTCAATCTTGAAGTCGTTCTCCTGAAGCTCCTCTATCAGTCTGGAGTAGGTGTACCTCTTAAGAGGCGGCTTCACCCTTGGCAGCCTCACATCTAGGAGTTCCAGTTGCCGGGAACACTTCTCCTCAAGGTTTCCAAGCATTTCCTCCAAGAGTTCCTCCTGCAGCCTCATAACATCATTGTAGTCCACGAAGGCCTCCTCAACATCGACGGAGACGAATTCGTTCAGGTGTCTCCGAGTATTTGATTCCTCAGCCCTGAAGAAAGTCCCTATCTCGTAGACTTTCTCAAAGACTGTTATCAACTCCTCCTTGTATAGTTCAGGGCTCTGAGCCAGGTAGGCCCTCTCCTCGAAGTACTCCACTGGAAAGAGTGAGGCGCCACCCTCGGCCGCAGCGGCTATTATTCTGGGTGTATGCACCTCGATGTAGCCTCTGTCCGCTAGAAACTGGCGGATCGAGGATGTGATCTCATGTCTGATTCTGAATATCGCCTGATGCTCCGGCCTCCTCAGATCTAGTATTCTAGCATCAAGCCTAACGTCGATGTCTGCTGGAACCCTGCCTGTTGGGTCCAGGGGTAGCGGGTGACTCGCTGGGCCTATGAGTCTAACCTGTTCCGGGACTATCTCAACTCGGTTCGGAGCCTCATCCCTTCTCACTACAGTACCCTTTACGCCGACAGCGGACTGCCTCGGGAGACTCTTGACTTTCTGGAAGGTCTCGAGGTTAGTATTCTTGGGTGTGGCAGTCAATTGAAATGAACCCTCCCTGTCCCTCACGGTTACGAAGACTATGCTCCCG
>JAGTQV010000129.1:0-2964 GCA_018397035.1 Candidatus Bathyarchaeota archaeon
TAGACCGTGAAGGCCAGGAGTGGCCCTGGAATCACTGCGCCGCTGAGGCCGACCATGAATCCAAGAGCGAGAAGGCCTAGTGGCTCAATCAAACCCTAAACACGGCTCCAGAATCATTATCGTACTCGAAGATCCTCAATCTCAACGTTCAGTCCTGAGGGTGCTCGCCTCAGAATCCCCCTTTGATGTGGACGAAGCTTGAAGACCTGACCGCCCTGATGATAGGGACGCCCGCTATAGTTGACAGGACCACTATCGTGATCCGCTCCACCGGGTAGAGCCAGAAGATGAGGGCCCAGCTGGCAGCGCGAGCCTCTTCTGAGAGCATCGGAAGGATTATCGAGGCGTACAGGAGGTTTCCTGTCAGGTGCTGGGCCAGTGTCCCGACTAGTGAGAGCAGGGAGAAGCCTGCGGCGTTGAGTCTTATGGGGTGACAAGCGATCAGCCTTCCAAGTCGCAGGCCTGCAGGGGAGAGTAGGAGTACGAGGCCGATGATGTGCAGCCAGACAAAAGGGAAGGTGAGGCTGCCGTGACCCCAGAATGGTGTGATCCGTACCAAGGTAGCCCCGTAGGGATGGCCTAGGAAGGCAGCCAGTAAAAGAAGGTAGATCAGGATGGCGTAGCCTCTCCGACCACGGACGATCAGTCCGACGACAAAAGCATTGACCACGGCAGGCAGAAAGTCAAGTCCGAGGAATACTGGCGGTCTGCCTAGGAGGAAGGCGATGAATGTTCCAAGGACTATGCAGAAAGCACCCGAGTAGGCTCCCAAGATCACTCCGTACAGGGAAGCGACGAAGTCTGAGGATGTGAACCGTGAGCCTGGGACCCCCACCATCGGAAAGGTTGGGATGACCCTGAGTACAGTGTAGACTACGGCGAGGGTAGCTATCAGTGTCAGGCTTCTCGTCCTGTTCTCCAGTCTCGATCCCATGGTGGTCTAATCAGGGTTACACTCGATATGTTAAGACTTCCTGTAGTCTCTCAGCCTGCTCAACCTCCTCCGAAGAGCAGCTCTGAATCCTGGAGGTAGCTCTTACCTGTCTCCAGCGCGATCTTAGCCTTCTCCAACTCCTTCCCAAGGTAGTATGCGTGTTCGAGCCTTGAGACTAGCCCTCTCCGGATAGCTGCACCGATCAGCCTGTCCGGTTCATCATCCCTGATCATCAGGTCTGGTCTAGGCTCACCGCGTGAATGGTGAAGAAGGATGAGCTCACCCCTCCCTCTGTCTATGAGGATCTTGAATGATCCTCTGGGATCCCGGATTGATGCTTGAAGGCTTCTGGTCGAGACTGTTCTGACCCTGTTAAAGGATCCAGGGGCCTCCTCCCTCCAACGCTTCTCCTTCATTACAAGCAGGTCTACCCCAACATCTTCAGGAGCGGTCTTCCTCGCCTTTGCAAGCGCGATCATCCTTGACGCCTTCACCATCTCCGCTACTGAACCTCTCGTCTTCACGCTCGCCTCTGTAGTAAGCAGTATGTCCGCTCCGACTTCGGCAGCGATCCCTGCCAGCAGCATGTTCGCCCCTATAGAGTCAGCATCCATCAGCTCAGTGACGTTTCCCGCTCCGAAGAGCATCGGCGTCTCTGAGTCTATTCTCCTGAATCCCAGGTATGCCAGGAGTGATACGGTCATGTTTGGGGTCATCAGCGGGTTGAGGATGGGGTCAGCGATTATCTTTGAGAATCCAAGTGAACGGGCTCTTTTGATGTTCTCGTTCAGCTGGGCTACTCTCTCCTCTGCATATTCTGGGACTCTATGATTCTTCCCTGCTGACGTTACGACGACCGGGGTGGCTGCCGCGAACTCCGCGACTTCTTCCATGTTCTCAAGGTTGAGGCTGAGGATGAGGTCAACCCCTGACTCCACAGCAGCCTCCATCTCTGCTGGGTCGCCTGTGTCTATGCTGACGGGTCTACGGCTGCATCTCTTCACGGCTCCAACCGCTCTCGCTGAGTCCTCCGGATGCCCCCCTCCAGCTACCATTCCGATGTCGATTATGTCCGCGCCGGAAGCCTCGAAGAGACGTGCTATCTTCTGAATCTCTCCGTCAGGCATGATCGAGGCATCCACGATCTCTGCCAGAACTCTCATCCTGAAGCCTGGGCCGACGAAGATCCTCACTGCTCCGGAGCCTACTGCTACCGCGCCCCTGCGTGACCTCAACCTCATCGACTCCCTCTCGATCGCGCAGAGTGTCATCTCCGCTTCTTCAAGCCTCGCCCTCTCGACGAGTTCATCCGCAGATGTGTACGGTGACAGCTCCACCCTTCTGATCGCATCGAGAACGATGGGCAGGTCTGCTGCGCTCTTCGGGCCTTTCCGTGTCTTGACTCCGGTTGCCTCCTCTACGATCGATGCTTCTCCCTTTATGAGGCCGGGTATGAGTATCAGGTCGATTCCGGATAGGTTCTCCTTCTCAAGCGTCCTAGCTATGAATGATGGTGACAGGAGCGACGCGACTGGAAGAGGCATAACGTAGACTTCACAGTCAGCGTTGCTCTTCTTGATCGCCTCTCTCACCATGCCCTCTGCCATTAGGCCTGTGACGAGGAGAGTCTTCAAGTTCTCAGCCTTCACGAGTGATTCTGGAGGTTTCGGTGCATATGGTTCCAGAGGACCCTCTAGGATGCCGTCACTTGAGCGCCTTGATTGTTAGGTGTAGAGTAGAGCACCTCGCCACCGCCCATCTTCCCTAGCAGCTCTCTGAGTGTGGACATGAGAGGCTCCTTAGGCTCATCCTGTTTGATGAGGCCGTAGGCCGTTGGACCGAAGGAACTCTGTCCAGCACCGTAGGCGCCTGCCTGCAACATGGCCTCTATACACTTTCCAGTAGCAGGGTGCATGAGCCTCTTCGCTGCCTTAGCGAATCCGAGGTTCTGGAGGTCGGAGAGGCCAGACCCAAACGTCTCTATGTCATGCTCAAGGAGTGACGGGAGGATCTTCATCAGTATGATCCGT
>JAGTQV010000129.1:3019-4216 GCA_018397035.1 Candidatus Bathyarchaeota archaeon
CCTCTCTATGGCCGAATGCGCCTTTGCCAGTAGTCGGTGTGGCCAGAATGAAAGCCCAGTCTTGAGGGAAGTCGTATCTCGCAAGGACTTTGGCTGGCGGTGCCTCAGAGGCACTTGACGGAAGAAACGTCTCCTTATCTTTTCCCCTGCCGAAACTGTGGCCCCCATCGAGGATCAACCCGCCACCCTCGAAGGCAGCCACGCCGATGCCTGATGTTCCGCCGCGGCCCATTATTCGGGCGAGCTCATAGGTGGAGAGGTTGAGTCCTAGAAGCCTGCTTATGCATGTTGCCACTGCCAGGCTGAGTTGTGTATCTGAACCGAGGCCTACATGCTCTGGAATGGTCTGCTGGACGTTTATTGAGACTCTCTCTCTTGATCGAGTCCTTGCTAGGAAACGTCTCGCGTACACCTCTGTCTTTGAAGCCTCCTTTCCGTAGACTCTCATCTCCTCACTCAGCCACGCAGTCAACTCGACACTTGGCCTATCTATTGCTACGCCTAGGCTTCCGTCTACCCTGCCGAGCCGCCCGTTCATGTCTATCAGACAGAAGTGGAGTCTAGAAGGTGTCTTCACATGTACTCTGGACGCTCTTCCATCCGCGGATCCTTGATCGGAGTTCTCTGATGGCTTTCTCATACTCAGAGTCGGGGCAGACTCTCTCGATGACGCCTTTATAATGGTTTATGAGCTGGGTGAGCCGCTTAACCTCCTCCACTCTCCTTTTATCATTCAGGAATTCCCGGATCCTGGTTGCGTGGATGGTTGCCTCGATGAGGGCGTGTGGGCCCCTACTGTAGATGATGGGGGCTTCATCTTTCCGGTGGATCCCTCCTACCCTGAACTCTGCGAGGACGCCATGCCTGACCCTTCCGATCCTCCTCAGCATCAACTCGATGTATCCGTCAGCACTCCTTAGGAGTGGTGCATCCACGTGGGGGGGCCTCGAGAAGTAACTTCTTGGCAGTCCACCTTTCTCTTTGAAGGCTGTCCTGTAGAATAGGTTGGCGTCGCAGGTCAGGTTGGCGACAGCACATCCTCTCTCGAGCACATTCCTTAGTGTACGTGAACCTTGGTAGAATCTCACTTGCACGCTCCGTCGAGTCAGAAACCTTATGCCCATCGGTGCGGCGTCTGGGGTACCATCATCATTGAACGTTGAGAGTATGACTTCATAGATCTCTTTCAGTCTCGGC
>JAGTQV010000016.1:0-22578 GCA_018397035.1 Candidatus Bathyarchaeota archaeon
AGAACGGGAAGGAGACGGCTGATGGGCCGGTGACCGTGACTGTTGCAGCGGGACCTCCTGCTGGAGCCATAGACGTTGCTGCACTGTATCCTAACCCTGCACCAACAGCTAGACCAATTATGCCTGCGCCCGCAGTCCTCACGAACCCTCTGCGTGTCACTCCGCTCTTCTTAGGTGCTTCACTCATCGCCAAACTCTCCTCCTACGGTACTCTGAACCAATCCTTATAAAAGCTCTATGGCGACGCTCCCCATTCCCCCCTCAAAATGCTTAATTACATCCAGCCAGCGTCTAATTGATATCCTTCCGAATGGAGGTTCTACGGAGTTGGCAAGCTGGCTTCGAGACCCGCAGAGATTCAAGATCCTGCTTCAGATCCCTATTCAGATACTCATGAACTTCACCGCGATGATCCCGTTTGCGTTGACATGGTATGTTGGGATGACCAACTGGATCCCGCAGATAGCTATCGAGTGGTGGAAGGCTGAGTTCGTCGGTCCCCTAAACTTCATCAAAGCCGTTGCCGACCAGCTTTTCCTAGAATCGATCCTGCGAACATTATTCATCGCAGCTGTATGTGTTCCGGTTGAGTTTCTACTAGGCTTCCTGGTGGCGTACGTATTCGCAGGGAACTTCTTCGGGAAGAGGTTCTTCACACTGGCAGCAGTTGTTCCGATGATGGTCGTTCCTGCCGCAGGCGGGTACGTATTCTATTTGATCTTCATCGGGAGCGGCCCAGCCAATGGTCTGCTGCAGCTGCTGGGTGTCATAAAGGATCCTATCCCATTCCTGAATGATCCAACGTGGGCACTAGCCTCGATCATGCTGGCTGACATCTGGCAATGGACCCCATTCATATTCCTGATAATGTCAGCGGCACTGCTCTCACTCCCACAAGACCCGATAAACGCAGCCTACGTCCTCGGGGCTACTAAGTGGTATACCTTCAGGAGGGTAGCGCTCCCTATGATGAAAAGGCCGATGATGATCGCGATTCTTCTCAGAGCTGTCGAGAGCATAAAGATTTTCGATTACCCATACATGATGACTGGTGGGGGTCCAGGCTACTCAACCCAGACGATCTCGATGAACCTCTACGAGTCCGGATTCAAATACCTCAAATACGGATTGACCGCGAGTCAGAGTCTCCTAATCCTAATCACGTTGATTGTTGTCGGCTGGTATGCTGTGAAGCCGCTGAGGGCTGCACAGATAGGAAGGTGACCATTGATGAAGGTGCAATATGAGAACTTACTCTACACTGCCATCAAGTACCTATTCGGGCTTGGAGTGACTTTCTTTGCGCTATTCCCGATTTACTGGATGTTGACTATGGCGTTGAAGCCTTTCGCGGAATGGAGCCCGACAGAGGTTCACTGGTGGCCTTGGGACCCGACTACGCTTAACTTCCTGGTACTCTTCTTCCGCAAAGATACATTGGTGGAGTGGGGGCTGGTCAAGCCTGCTGAGCCGCTGATCCATGATACAGCCACCAAGGCGATACTGAACAGCCTGTTGTTCAGTACTTTCGGGACGGCTGTCGCCTTGCTCGTTGGGACCTTCGCGGCGTATGCGATGTCACGGTACAGGGCAGGAGGAGACTACATGTTTCTGACTTTTAGAATGCTCCCGCCTATAGCGATATTGATGCCGGTAGTCATCTGGTTCTCAACACTGCGGTTGATGGACAGCCCTATCGGGATGATACTGCTCTACAGCCTCTTTCCTGTACCATTTGTCATTTGGCTGATGAGAAGCTTCTTCGACGATCTCCCACGTGAGATCGATGAGGCAGCCCTCATGGATGGGTGTAGTCCCGCGATGACCTTTGTAAGAGTCATATTGCCGCTTGTAAGAGGTGGTTTCGCAGTGACGGCTCTGTTCATATTTATACTTAACTGGAGTGACTTGATCGTTGCGCTGACGATAACCCAGAGGATCTCGGTGACGATACCTGTTCAGATAGGCCTCTTCGAGTCGGATGCAGGCCACATGTACGGCATAATGGCTGCTCTCGGAACCGTCGCCGTCATCCCGACACTGGTATTCGGTCTTGCAATCCAGAAGTACCTTGTAAGAGGGCTTACATTCGGAGCTATCAAGGGCTAGACGCAAGCTTCTTTGAAGGGGTCTGGCGGTCGAGGGACACTAGCCCGCCTCGCCGAACTCTCCACGTAACTCTCTGTCAAGCCGTTCCTTCAGGGAGAAGTACCGTCTGAATCTGCTGTTCCATCTTGAAATGAACTTGAACTCCTTAAGGCCGACTATCAGCCAGAGCGAAGAGACTGCAAGAATCACAGCGAAGTACATGATTGCCAAGACCCCTAGTTGAGGATCTCTCAAGAATATGAATGCCACCAGTCTCCGGTGAAGCAATAGGTAGAGTGTGAAGAGCAGAGAGATCGGAGCGGCGATGATGGACGTGGCTACCAGAACGGTGAACCAAGTCCTCTCCTCATTTATGTGGAGAATAAGATTGTCTATCATCTCTAGGAGGCCATCTTCGCCCTGACCGCAGCCCCCTCGATCTCTACTCATATCCTCATCACCTTCAGACTGGCCCTGCTTGATGATAAATCCGTTCCGTAACCTTGTTCACGTACACTTCCTTATTCTTGGAAACATCGCCTCGTATGGCTCGAGTATCTTTCTGCAGAAGGATACTCCCTCCTCAGTCACTCTGTACAGGGTTATCCTTTTCCGGCCGTGAAATGACTCGATACTCTTGATTAAGCCCTTCGCCTCCATCTCGTCGAGTATCGGCTTATGTTTCTGCAGGTTGAGGCCGCAGTAGCTCAGGAGTGCAGTCTGGTTAAGGGTTCCATGCTGAACGAGTTTCAGTATTATATCTTTTCGGATGTAGACTCTGTCTCGGTATTCCCCTATAACCGACAAGTTTAATCACGCTGAGCCGCAAACTAGGATCGATTCCATCATGTTCCATCCTCATGAACATTCTGCTGCTGAGAGCAGTTGACTGTGAAACACTAATCTCTCAGGTAGTCCATCCTTTCCCCAAGTGCTTTATGGTTCACCAGATCTTCAGTGGACGTCAAACTAGGAGTTTACGTCCTTCAAGAATCGTGCAGAAACAATGCGTTCAGATGCGATGCTGCACGGTTTCCCCTGAAATGGTTAGATGGAGCGGCCTACTCTTGGGCTCCAATCTAATCCTTCACCTCTTAAATGCGCCGCTGGCACCCCCTTCTACTTCTTCAAACTGGATGAGCGGTTCTAGCGGCCACTCTCATTGTCGATAGTAACCTCTTCCTCTCACGGCAAGTGGAATCTCAGCGGTGTAAAGGAGGGTCCTCAGGAGAGTTCAGGTCATCGGTTTGCGGATTCTGGCTCTACGGCAGAATCCTATAGTAGATCCGTCTGTTGTTCTTTCCTTTGTTCTCAGCTTTCAGAAACTCTATCCGGCCGACCTCGAGCAGGTTGCGTACATGTGTGCCCCCGTCAGCCTGTATATCTATGCCCTCTATCTCGATAATCCTCAACTCGGAGACTTGGGGTGGTAGCGCCTCAGCCATCTTGACCATGCCTGGAATCTTAAGTGCCTCCTCACGCCGCAACTCATAGGCTTTCACTGGTATGCTCTTCCTCAGGATCTCGTTCACCTCGTTGATGCAACTCATGAACACATCTCTGTCAAAGTTGTCGAGGTTGAAGTCGAACCTTGATTTCTCTAGGGTCAACTCATTCCCTGTAACCAATGCATTCGTCTTCCTGCAAAGTACACTTATCAAGACATGAGCTGCAGTGTGGCTGCGCATCATCCTATATCTTCGGTCCCAGTTGATCTTGCAGTGCACAATGTCACCAGCCCTTAGGCCGGGCCTATCTACTTCATGTGAGACCTCTCCAGAGAATCTGCCAACATAGACGACATTGAAGACCTCGCCCTCACGTGTGATCTCACCTGTATCGTTCATCTGGCCTCCACCCTTCGGATAGAAGACTGTCTGATCAAGGATGACGTACTTTGAATCGTTCACACCAGTTATTGTGGCGTCGCATTCTTTCAGGTAAGGGTCCGATAGGCAAAGTAGCCTGGTCAAGAGTCCTCACTAACTCATAGTTGAGATGGCGCCTAACTTATATTCTGTGTGAGCTCAGAAGACAAGTCTCGGGTGCTTCTTGGTGAAGTCCGTGGTTCGGGACGGACGGGAAAGAATGATAGGTCTGGTAGATTCGGGTGTTGGGGGATTAACTATACAGCGGGAAATACTTGATCTCCTTCCGAATGAAAGCACGGTCTACTTCGCTGACACAGGCAGAGCCCCCTACGGATCCAAGAGTGAGAAGACCATCCTAAGGTACGCTAAAGAGTGTTTCCAGTTCCTGCTAAAGAACTATCCTGTAAAGCTGGTTGTGCTAGCGTGCCATACGGTCTCGGCTTTTGCATACGAGCAACTGAAAGATGAGGTGGAGATTCCTGTCCTTGAGATAATCGGACCGTCCGTCAACCTGGCTCTGAGAGAGACTAGGAGTGGACGGATAGGTGTCATCGGAACGGAATCCCTCATAAACAGCGGCGTCTACCAGAAGAGGTTGAAAGAAAAGAGCGATGTCGAGGTCTTCTCCCAGTCATGTCCACTTCTGATGCCTCTGTCTGAAGAGGGATGGTTCAGAGAAGCTGAGACCTACACAATAACAAGAAAGTACATAGCGCCTCTGGTTGACGAGGAGATCGATACGCTCATCCTCGGCTGCACCCACTACCCGCCACTAATAGACGCACTGCGCGCAGCTCTTCCAGATTATGTGAAGATAGTCAACCCAGCCGCCGCAGTCGCAGAGGACGTCGCAAGGATGCTTCAAGAGAGAAGTCTTCAGGCGCCTGGCGTTCAGGCATCGCACCTCTACGTAGTCACAGACAACCCTGAACGTTTCAAGAGGGTTGGTGAGCGCTACCTTGGGAGGAGTATGTACTATGTCCGCTTGGTAAGCTCATGATGTCCAAGGCTTTCTAAGTCGAGTATATGGAGCTTGACTACGCTATTTCGCCACATCCTCCACCTATCCCTATCCATCCTTGCATGATCCGTCTTCCAGTAAGGTCGCTCATAGACAACTTCAAGGCAAGGAAGACGCCAAAGGCAGTATATCAGCCCAGCCTGGAGTCGAGTCTATTCGTAGGGAATCCGAGCCTACGATCCCTCAAGTGGTCTCGTCTGGGCGTGCGTGAAGCCCCGGCTGGGCTTCGATCCCAGGACTTACGGCTTACGAAGCCGTCGCTCTACCTAGCTGAGCTCTCCCGCCTTGTCTAGGGGAACCGGGGCGGAGAGCACCGGGGCCTGAGAATCTAAATCAGTGATCCTCATAAGCGTTTGTAGAATCCTTCAATTGATACTGAAAGAATGGTTCAATATATTGAAAGGAGGGGATACGTTGATTCGGCATGGGCTGGGCGAGAGGAGGATAATCGAGATCATTATGAGCCTCCAAGAGAGGATGCCTGGTAACCCGATCCCCTTCGGGGATGATGTCTCAGCCGTCCGTATAGGCGGGAACAGGTTGGCTGTTCTGAAATGTGATATGCTTGTGGGGATGACAGACCTGCCAAGAGGTATGAGCCTCTGGCAGGCATCACGCAAGGCCGTCATATCCACCATCAGCGACTTGGCCGCTAAAGGTGTTAGGCCGCAGGCTATACTCGCTTCACTAGGCCTGCCGAGGAGCCTGAGTGAGCGTGACATACGCGAGATCGGTTCAGGGCTTAACTCAGGAGCAAGAGAGTACGGTGCATACGTCTTGGGAGGTGACACGAATGAGTCAAAGGATCTGGTTATCGACGTCTCAGCCTTTGGGTCTTGTAGCGAGGAGGAGATCATCCGACGCGACACCGCAAATGTAGGTGACAAAGTAGCTGTGACAGGCGACTTCGGTCTAACCGCCCTCGGCCTGAGAATAATCGAGGAGGGTTTGAAAGTCCCTCGAAGACTGATGGTTGAGGCCACATCTGCCATATTCATGCCTAGGGCAAGGTTAAGAGAGGGTCTGGCTCTCGCAAAGCACCATCTTGCAACAGCATCGATCGACTCAAGTGACGGTCTAGCTTGGAGCCTCTATGAACTTGCCGAGTCGAGCGGAGTCGGATTCGAGATCGAGCATCTACCCATTCACAACCTTGTCAAGGAGTATGCGTTGAAGGCCGGTCTTGATGCTGCTGAACTTGCACTCTATGGCGGCGAAGAGTATGAGTTAATCGTGACCATGAAGCCGGCGGCTCTCAAGAGAAGCAGGAAGCTTGGCGCTCTGAAGTATATAGGAAGCGTCACCGGGGAGGAAGGGAGGGTTACGCTGAGATCTGAAAGTGGAGTATGCGAGATCGAGCGTAAAGGTTACGAACACCTGAAGAGAGACTCCCAGCCCCAGCTCACTTGAGACTGTTCGACCACTCAAAAAAACGTTGATATTGATCGCGAAGCAGAATTCACAGGGTCAGGGGTGTAGTCCGCTACCTTGATCAAGAGACCAAGGAGGCTGCTTCTGGCAAGCTTCGTAGCTGCGCTGATGGCAGCCAGCCTTGTTGCGGGCTACGTCTACTACATTCAGGCGAGCAAAGTTCAGCTCAGAATTTTCGCATCATCATCCTTGACCAACCTCTTCAAGGAGTATGAACTCAGATTTGAGGGTCGACATAACGTTGATGTCGTGCTGAACTTGGCCAGCTCTAATGCTTTGAGGGAGCAGATCGTTGAAGACCTACCATGCGACGTCTTTGCTTCAGCGAGTACCGCAGAGATGGACCTGCTCAGGAGTAGGGGCCTGATCTTCCAGAATAGGTCAAGGGTCTTCGCCTATAATTACATCGCTATCGCCATGCCGGCTGATAATCCTGCACACCTTCAGACTATCGAGGATCTATCCAAGAAGGGCGTCAGGATAGTTCTCGCCGACTTCAAGACACCCCTCGGCAACTATACGAGCCAGGTCCTCTCAAAGATAGAGAGCAGCTGGGGCGATCGTGAAAGCGCATACTACCAGAATCCTGCTGTTGAGAAGTATCGGGCCAAAGTCCTGGCTAATGTTGTTGCTTACGAAGCGAATGCGCAGCAGGTCGTAACCAAGGTGATGGCTGGACTCGCTGACGCCGGATTCGTATACTTCTCAGACGTTGCCGTCAGAGGGGTGAAGCTGCAGGCGATCTCAATCCCTCCTGAACTGAACGTCAAAGCGTCATACCAGATAGCCGTCCTTAATGATGCACCTCAGCTCCGCCTAGCACTCGCATTTGTTGACTACGTCTTCTCTGAAGAGGGCTTGCAGGTAATGAGGAAATGGGGGTTTACAGATGTTGAAGGCTCTGGCTCCTGAGCATATCTCAGACGGGATCCTGATGCTTCTGTTAGGCAGCCTATGTCTGCTCTTCATCCTCTTCATCACCATCCCCCTCGCTGTGGTCTTTCTGAATCTTGACATTGAAAAGGTCACCTTCCAATTGAGGAACCCACAGATCCTCAGCGCTCTAACTGTGGGTCTTGTCACATCCTTCACAGCTACCGTGGCCTCATTCATCTTCGGCGTTCCGACAGCCTACTTGCTGGCCACTAGGAAGTTCCCTGGAAGAGCCATCGTGGACACCATTCTAGATATCCCTATAGTCCTTCCACCGGCTGTGGCCGGCGTCGCACTACTGCTCGCGTTCGCGCCTAGGGGACTGCTTGGACCTGCACTCCGTGAATTCGGGGTCGTCCTGCCAGGGAGTACATTCGCGGTCATCTTAGCCCAAGTATTCGTCGGCTCCCCGTTTCTGCTGAGGTCTGCTAAAGCGGCGTTCGAGAATGTTGATAGAGCATACATCGACAGCGCCAAGATCCTTAGCGCCTCGAGACTGAGGGTCTTCTTCACGATAACTCTCCCCCTTGCCACACACGGGCTGGCGGCTGGAACGATAATGACTTGGGCGAGGTCGATGGGTGAGTTCGGCGCAACATTGATGTTCGCAGGAAACCTTCCCGGCGTAACCCAGACTATGCCCTTAGCGATCTATATGCTACTGGCCGAAGACCCGATCGCATCTAACGTTCTCTCAGCAATTCTGGTGCTTATCTCGTTCAGTGTCCTAGCCCTCTTCAGACTGCTCGGCCGTAGAAGGTACGGTGCAAGGCTATGATCGAACTCAGATCAGTCAGCAAGAGTTTTGGTGATAGGGACGCCCTCAACGGTGTTACATTACATGTGGGCAGGAATGAGCTGCTTTCAGTCGTGGGGCCTAGCGGCTGCGGAAAGACGACTATGCTTAATGTGGTCGCCGGCCTGTGCTACCCTGATGAGGGTGAGGTTCAAATCAACAACGTCATCGTCGACGGATGGGAGGGGAGACGGAGAATTCATGTCAGACCCTCGAAGCGGAAGGTCGGCTACGTCTTTCAAAACTATGCTCTCTTCCCTCATATGAAGGTGCAGGACAACGTGGCTTACGGCCTCAAGGCTATGCACCTGCCCAGGAGTGAGGTTGAGATTCGGACCCGCTCGATCCTAGAATTTGTTGGGCTCCTTAACCACTCCGAGTCTTATCCTCATGAACTCAGCGGAGGCGAGAAGCAACGTGTTGCACTAGCGAGATCCCTTGTCACAAACCCTGAAGTCCTACTTCTGGACGAGCCTCTCTCCGCTTTGGACCCGAGAAGCCGGGAGGCGTTGAGGAGAGACTTCAAGAACCTGCTGAGAGAATTGGAGGTGACAGTCGTCTACGTGACGCATGACCTGACTGAGGCATGCTCGCTCTCTGACAGGATCGCGGTCATGGATCGAGGCCGAGTAGAACAGGCCGGCCACTGCGACCAGATTCTTGAGAGACCGAAGTCAAGGTTTGTGGCTGAGTTCTTGGGGCTGAATGTGTATGACGGGAGAGTTGTCCAAGACCCATCCGGTGTGATCCTGATCAAGGTAGGTGGCACTGAGATCTTCGGTCCGGCCACTGAGAATCCGGATGGGGAGAGGGTACTGGTAACGCTCAGGCCTGAGGACATCGTCATCTCAACGGAGCCTGAGGTCAAGAATCAGAGGTGGTGCGGGTGCACATGCAACAGCCTCTCAGGGACAGTGCTGGAGATAGTCCGCATGAAGTCCAGCGCACGTGTAGTGGTCGATGTTGGTTTTCCAGTGAAGTCTGAGCTGTCCTTGAGCTCTATTAGGGAACTGGGTCTGGCTGAAGGAAAGAATGTCTACGTCCAGTTTAAGGCAGAGTCCTTGAGTATATCGCCGGTACGGTGACCTCACCGCGTCCTCATCTTCTTAAGTCCTCTACGCAAGTATCTTCTTGTAGATCGCTGCTTCTCTGTCAGGAGGCGTTTCAGTCTGACTGCGAGTTCATCATATATATCTGAGAGGTCCCAGCCAGTGTGGGTGTATGTTATGACGCCTCTCGCCGTTGTCAAGGCGACGTCGACCTCATACCTGCGCCGCTCTTTCCCCTTGACAGACTCTGAGGTCTTTATTATCGATCGGGCCTCCTCGATCTCGGGGAAGGCCTTGTTCAGTGTGGCTGCCACATTAAGAAACTTCGACTTGGCAACCTCAGACTCAAACGGGTCTTCAGGCAATCCGACTATGTATACAGGGATCTCAGCCTTTGCCTCAGGCTCAGCTAGGATCTTGACATAGTCTCTTGGTGTGACGATTCCCTGGACCATGTCTAGGACGGTAATCAGGGAGTAGGTCCTACCTGTTCTCAACATGCCCCTCAGAGCCTCTGATGCCCCTTTCTCTGCTGGAAAGAGGACTAAGTCTGAATCCATCAGGGATCTGGCTTGGAACCCTAGGATCCTGAGGCCCTCCAACCCTACAGTCTCGCTCCCTATCCTCTCCCTCGGAACGAGACTGAAGACTATCTGGCTTGACGTGACGATGCCTGAAACCTTCTTATCCGATGTAACGGGAATATGATCGATCTTCTTCTCAACCATCAGGTTCCTAGCCTTCGCTACGGTATCGCTCTCGGATATCATTGTTAGATTCCCGGAAGCTAGGGATCCAACTTGGAAGTTAAGGGGCGCCTTCTCCAAGATGAACTCCAGCACCCTCTTGGCGGTGACTGCGCCAGTGACTTCCCCATCCTCAACTATTGGCAGGGCTCTGAGTCTGTAGTCGGTCATGATTCTTGCGGCTTGACCGAGGCTTGCCGTCGGTGAGAGCTTTGTGGGGTATTTCGTCACTGCGGCGATCTTGACACCCTCAATCTGGGAGGCCCTTAGGATATCTCTGATCGTGACCATCCCGACTTTGTCTTTCTCTACAACGAAGGCCTCGTAGGCATTAGTCTCCTTCAGTTTTCCCACGATCTTTGATATCGTGTAGGTGGGTGGGACGGTTACAGGGGGTGTTGAGAGTTCCCTGACCTCTATCCTCTTCAGCGCTTCCACGTCTTGAGTCACATCTCGGGCTTGAGTCTGCAGAAGAGGAGTTAACGTATTCTTAAATGTTGACATGGCTAGGTGGATGACGGGAAGTTAGGAGTCTGCGGACCGGCGGGCTTGTTCATCCTACCAAGCTGCATATGGATCCTTCTAATAGCCTTCTCGACATCCTCCTCCTCGAGTACAAGGATTATCTGTGAGGTGTGAGGCGCGAATACTCCGCGCTTTATGTTTATGTCAGGGATCGAGCCTACCGCTATGGAGGCTGTGCCGGCAGAATCCTTCATCTTATCCCCGATCAATGTGACGATCCCCACACCGTATTCGATAACCATGTCCTTGTCGAATGATCTGAGTTGGCTCTCATGCCTCCTCACAAAGTCTGCACTCAATATCAAGAAGTCCCTTATCACCTGTCCTGTCTCCATAACCTCTGTCCCAAGATCTAGGAAACTGTCGTAGCCCTCCCAGAGTCTAAGGCAGTCCTCAAGGGATCTGCTTCTCTCACTGTTCATAGTTATGATCGCGCAGTTCGTCAGTCCAGTTACACACTTGACTATGATGGAGGTGGGGTCTTCAGCTTGGATGATCGTTCCAGCTTCAGGACTGTGTAGCGGAACCACTTTGACCGGCAGCCTATGCGCCATAGCGAGTCTGACCGCCGCGTTCTGCACTATAGTCATGCCTGAGACAGTTGCCTTCGAGGCCTCATTATACGTCATGAAGGGGATGTTGTGAAGCGTCTGATCCTTGACGACGGCTGGGTCAGCGCTCTGAACCGGTGTCTCCTTCATAAGGATCGTCTCAACATCGTATCTCTCCCGGAGCAGATACGAGAGGAAGACAGCCGTCTGGTCGGATCCGCCTCTCCCAAGAATTGTCTCTAGGCCATCATAGGTCACGCCTAGGAAACCAGCGGCAGATATTATCTTGCCTTCCTCGAGATGAGTGGTGATCTCCGGCAGCCTCTTCCTGCTTAACTCAATCTCGAGACCGGCATTCTCGAAATTGTCGTCAGTGACTATGGGCCACGATCTCTTCTCGAGGTGGCAGGACTCTAATCCATGTGACCTTATGTGACCTTAATACGTAACTCATCAGCGTAGCGGTGGGGAGTTCGCCTCCGCTCGTCAGGACCTTTGCTCTGGCTGAACCGTCGAAGCGCCTGTCAATCTTCAGCAGAGTCTCCTCTACATCACGCCTGTACTCGCCAAGTTTATCCATGAATTCCTGGATGAAGTCTCTGCTGATGCAGGTCGATGCTAGGGTCGAGTATGATGTGAATAGTGAGTCGAGATCATAGCTTTGGCGGAGAGCTCTCGCCTCACCGATAGCTTGGAGCCTATCAGTTACGCCTTTAGGTGCTGAGAATACGGCGACGGGACCGAAGTCTCTCCTCCTATGCTCAGCGATGCGCTTCACAATCAATGGGATGTTTGTCCCAGAGAAGTCTATGAGGCTACCGCCAAACTTCACTACAACGAGTCTCTTCAAGGAGAACGCAGGCGGCTCCTCTTCTACAGTTCTGGTGCGCGGGACATCATCTAGGTCAGTTTCAGTTCTCTGGTATGATGAGTTCCTCAGGTCTAAATTCGCTGCCGTCCCACTCGAACGATCTGACCTCATCATCTACGTTCGAGTAGATGATGTAGGAGCAATTAGGCTGATTCGCTCTCTTTACATCGGTGGCTGAGGGATGAGCATGCCAGTACGGGTGACTGTGATAGTACCCGACCACCTCAAGGGATAGTTCATCAGCCTTCATGAATGCTTCAAGTTGTTCCTGAGGGTTGATCTGGTACTCCCTCTCAGATCGTAGCATGTTCTCAGTTGGAAAGACGATCGAGACCCTCCTGACACCGTCATCAGCTTCTCCAAGGAGTATGCCGCAGGCCTCCACTGGATAGCTGCCTCGGCAGTGTTCAACGATCGTATCTACATCCTCTTTTCGAAGTACTATCGTCAACTACGCCACCCGATCTACAGGGGTCAGTTGGATGAGATGTCTCTTCTATGAGCCATCTGAGATATTCTTGGGAGCCCCCTATTATCGGCAGTGCAAGTATCTCAGGAGTCTGATAGGGATGATTCAGCTTCACTTCATAAACGACTCTGTCTAGGATTCTCCTCCGTGTCTTTATCATGAGAAGCAGCTCCCCCGCCTCTTCAATCTTGCCTTTCCATCGGTATAGGCTCCTCACCCCCTCAGCTACGCTTACACATGCAGCCAACCTCTTCGTGGTGAGGGATGAAGCTATTCTGTCAGCGCTCTCCCTGTCTGGGCATGTGACCAAGACTAATGTTGCTCCTCCTAAACGTTCTCTTCTCGACACTCTTGGATACAGGCCTCTCTGACAGATACTTCAGGTCTTTTCAGGATGATGGGAGATTCAGAGGCAATACTCGCGACCTCGAGATCTATCCCTAGCTGATGAAGTCATTTCTTCAGCCTGATCTCAAGCACCCCATTATTGTATACAGTGCCGAGGATGGATGCTTTTGCGGGCAACTTGATGAGCTCACGGAAGTGGCGGCTTCCCTTAACCTCAAGCAGATCGTCACGTACGAGGACCTCTATCTTCTCATGTGGGCCTGGAACCCTCCCAACCACTAGGATCTCTGCCCCGTCCTCAATGATGTCGTGATTCCATCCTCTGGTCTCAGAGAGCCTGATCCTCAGCTCTCGCCGGAGGGTCCTTCGAAGATCAAGTATCCAGTAGACTGCGAGGATCACGGCTATGCTGCCAAGGATGATGCCGAGGAGCCCACGTTGAAGGCGCACCAGCAGAGCCAGCACTATCGCTATGGCTACTATTCCGATCAGGACAGCTGCTACGTCTGCTGAATCAACCTCAGGCCCCCGTCGCCTCTTGTAGAGACTCACATTCGACCACCGGTACCTTTCACTCCTCAAGATTCACGGATACGTAGTGGAGTTCAACTATCCCTTCAACGTTTATGAGGACGCCGAAGTTTATGGTTGATTTCTCTTGCCACATAAGCGTTTTGTCCGTCTTGGACGCCCATTCCGTGATGAATCTCTCCACCACTTCTCTTGTGCTGTTCCACCTGTCACCGGCTGTGTAGTCTACTGCCCCCTCACTGTATGAGATATGGGGGTTCAGCGCACTTGGAGTTGAGAGGCGTACTCCAGCCGCCTCGAAGAGATCGATGATTCTGGATCGTCTCTGCTCTAGGCTCTCCATCGGTCTCGGTTCAGGCTTACCTATCTTTGAGGTCCCGGCAAGGTACTTCATGTAGGCCTCTTCAGCTGTACTGCCGAGTCCAACATAGTACTCGCCTGTGAAGACTGCGCCGACGCAGGCTACAACGCCCAGCTCAGTCACAACACCCCCTGCCCCTGCCGTGTAGACCGGGATGAAATATACCTCGTCCCCTCCGACTCTGTATAGGATGGTGTCCCCTATCCTCGGCTGTCTGAGCAGGGTCTTCAGTGAGGCGAACTCAGGATTCTTCTCTAATGCTTCGATCGCGCCCGTCGGGCCTAGAAGCTTGATCTTAGACTCCTTCATCGGCTGATAGTAGAATATCGTCTCGCCGAGTTGCGGGTAGTCGTTGCGGACGACCACATAGCCGGCAAGATTCCTTCCTAGTGCTCCACGAAGTTCAAGGGATAACAGGCCCATGAACTCCGGCCTATCGAATCCCGGCGGCTGGGTCATGATGTAGTACGTCTCCAAGCCTGACGGGATCTCGAGGAATTCCTTGGCGACTATGTAGGTCACCGGGTCTGTCATGTGATAGTAATTGTACATCGAGACCCTCCAGTTGAAAAGCTCCTCAGGATACCTGACCTGTCTATGAAGCCACTCCGGCACCTCCTCACTAGTCCACTCAGAATAGAGCATCTTGAAGAGCTGACTGAAGTAGTCTTGGCCGAGCACGATGATCTTCAGGTCTCCATTGTAGGTGTCTACAAGCGCGTATCCGACATGTCTCATTAGAGGGTTGTTGCTACTCCAAGGAACCTTGTTCGTATCGAGCCTGACGATTAGAGGGATGATGTAGTATGTGTTCTCCCCGTCAGTGACCGGAAAGCTGTCTACCGGTACATCATTGAAGTAGTACTCGAAGTAGGGGAGTAGCATCCTGACTCTATCATAGATGTCCCTGTACCGTAGGAGATGGATCGACTTGTCCCGATATGCTAGGAAGAAGTTGAACTCGAATATCCAGCTGAGCGGGGGATCTATATCGATCCCTCCCCTACCATCATAGAAGAAATTGTCAAGTTCGTCGCTTCTCTCACGATCCTTCGGGTAACACGCCCATGTTGCTGAAAACAATCCCCCCTCCCCATAGTAGATCCTCTTCTGCCTGAAGAAGTCCTGTGTATCTACTATCCTCCCATCATGGGCGTTGAGCATGAGAAGGCCGCCAGGGGCATGTGTATATACAAAATGTTCAGCATACCATCTGTCCTGAGGCCTGACTGTACTGGGCAGGATAGGCTTCATCGTAGAGGCCCAGTATAGTGTACCGTTGAATCTTAGGATGTCAGAGTCCTCGTAGTCGAGGTAAGGTATGAGGCCGATCTCAGGCTTCAGTTTCGCGAAGCTACCATCCCAGTCCCAGAGCCGTATCCTGTCCAGTAACTCACGGTTTGCAGCCACCTGCTTTATCACGTCGCCTGGGGAGACTGGGTTTAGGCTGAAGTTGAACTGTACCTCCCTAATCATGTCCAGCTCAGCCAAGTACCTGTTGACCGTTATCTGTTGTGCAGTGTATGGCCCAAGCCACTCAATCTTTCTCGTGTCGGCTATGCTGCTGTTTATCATTATCACAGAACCTGTTATCAGAGCGATAAGGAATAGGCCAACGATTCTGGGGTAGGTCTTTCTACGTGTCAGACTCGAGAACCCTTTAGAGTAACGCAAGTCGAGGATGGCGAATAATGCGGATAACGCACCGCCCAAGCAAAGGCCAACTATCAAGTATCGTGTGTTGAAGTCTATGGTAGGTGAGAAGAAGCTGTTGAACATAGACCAGAAGAGCCCGATCGAGAGGAGGCCCTCGAAGGATGCGACACGCCAGCTGATGCCTAGCGGCTTCGCCCCGATTGCTTCATCCGGCGTTGGGGTGAATACCCTCGCGAGCTCAGTCACACCAACTAGTATGATCAGACGGGCTCCAAAAGCTCCGAGCAACGGGCCTACAACCAGCGTTAGGGCTGGGATCACTGGTATGACGTTCACTTCAGCGAATGACCCGTCCATAGGCGGGGTCACGAAAGGCAGGCTGAACACAACCCAGACAAGGTTTAATCCTGGATCCCAGCCCTGAGCCATCGCCCAGACCGCCATCCCGAAGGTGTAGTTTCGAAACATCAACATCCCGATTAATACCTTGGTGAGCTGCCAGATGACGAATCTTCCAGGTGTGAGTCTAAACGACTTGAAGTCTATCCGGACCGGCTCCATCTCACCGTAGCCTTTGAAGAGTGATGCGACAAGCTGCAGAAACCACCAAGTCAATGAACGCCTATTCAGAAGATCAAGCCTAACAAAGGCTATAGATGCAAGTATGACCCCGCCAACAATTTCGAAATAGACTGGTCTGACGAAGAGCTCACCGAACTCCTCCATGTTGAGCCAGAACCAGATGATCTGGCTTCCAATCGACCAGGCGACAAAGAGTGTGAAGAGAATGACTAATGCAAGGACGATTCTTCTGACCGGAAGTGTCGACTTCTTAAGTTGAGCGTTGGAGTACTCCATATCCAAGACTCTGAAACTGTAGCTTTTCTGCCAATTAAAACTTTGGTGAATCCCGCGACGCAGATCCGTGGTGGGAAGTCGATCTCTCAAGCATAAGCATTATCCTGAGTAAGCACCTTGAAATGCTCAGCAAAAAATATCTGTGGGGATTGAAGCCAAGTTAAGGCCGCAGAAGCAGGGAGCTACGCAAACATGAAGAAACTCTCAACAGATTGCCTTAGAGATATCCGAAGTTCCTTTACGAACCCATCGTACGTTCTACTGCCGTCGATTCGGATTGCCAGCAAGCAAATCAAAAGATGAGTTGGAAGTGTCGCTGCGTTTGGTCGCAATCCAACACAGCTCTGTGCGCCCACTTTTCCGGGAAGCCCTCTTGTATCGACCATGAATCTTGATCCTGATTTCAGTCGTTTCAATAGCCTCCTTATGGTGGGAGCCGACGCCCCCAACATCTAACATAAGCTGCAGAACTGCTTATGGTCTCTGCAGTGATAGGAGGGACATTTTTTCTTTTTTCCACTTGTCCTCAAGCTCATGTTTGGTTGCAGTCTGTTTGGATGATGACAGAATGCGCGGTCTTTGACTGGGTTGGGTAAGGGGTCGATTTGCTGATACAAATCCTTTTTTCTTCGAGGCTTTGGAGAAGCCGTAGTGGTTTCGCTGGCCCTTATTCTGAATGGGTTTGTGTAGCCTAGGAAGTTTGTTATTGCCCAAAGCAGTTCTACACCGCCTTTGTCTGCTAGACGACTGCTATCGCGAATGCATCTATCCCTGCCTCGTCAAGTATCACCTGACCCAAAACAGCGGCATCGACTTGCTCGTCTTTCAACGAGCACTAAGTTTGAATTGGCTCTCAACAATTTCCGGGATTCCTCGACAGCCACTGAAGTATATGGTCAACGACTATGCAAAATCTCGAATGTATAAACACTGGTTGTTTGAAAACTGCCGGAAAGGACTCACGATGCCAGATGGGTTGAGCGGGGCTGTGGGAGAGCGATTGTCAACGTGTACTGCAAGGCTGGAAGCAAGCCCGAGGAAAAGCACCGAACGACTGGCTGAAGAGTCGTCCAGAAAGGTTAATTCAAGGATTGCTGACGAATATCTGCCTAGGCAGGGGTTCCCAAGTCAGGTCAAAGGGGTGAGGTTCAGGACCTCATGGCGTAGGCCTTCGTGGGTTCGAATCCCACCCCCTGCACCATTCTATCGATGGGTTGATCTCCCTCGCAGATCCATGAAGAGATATGGCGTTCAGGCTGGCCTGTTTCAGGTTTTATGAGGCTAGAGCCGGTAGATCCCGCCAATCTCGGTATGCCCATTCCTCTTGTGGCGCTATCAACTCACGTAACATCTCATTCTAAGTCAGTAACTGTATGTGATGGGTAGACCCGCCTTCATTCCGTATAGGGCCGTTCCACGTCTGGCCGACTGCAGCGCCTATGTGGCAGTGAACTGTTCGGGGTGGGAAGGGGGTGTTCAGAGTGGTCTCCCCCCCAACGATTATCCCCTTTCTTCTGGAGGAAGACCCTGCTCCGGGCAGGCAGAAGGGTGACAGTCAGATACGTGGTGAGGAGGCAGTTCTCCGAGTTAACCTCTGAGGAAGTGCGGCGGCACCTCCTAATCTCTCCGCGAAATCTCTCCCCCTCTCATGTTCAAGGCCGGCTGCGCCGTCTCGGCCGGGTTTTGAGAGAGGAGGGTTGATCACGGTTCTTGACAGGGACTCATGTCTTATGTTTCGGAGTGCACTTATGAAGTGGACTTTTCGGCAAACATCACAGTATTTCAGGTTTCTGCTCGTCCTTCTGCCGCAGTCAACGCATTTCTCAGACGTCTGCTGAATCACCATCTGTACAGTTTGCTCAGCGATAATCATGACGATGCGATCATCGTCTCGGTGAGACGATGTCACAAAACCGTTGTTCCTTGAAGGCATTATTCCATACAAGTACGATATAAGATAGTATGTAACCGCCATTCTCTGTTTCAGGTTACATTCAACTGGTAAAGTGCTGACGATCTTGGTTATGAGGTGAATCACATCCCCAGATAAGAATGCTCGAGGTCTCAGCGTCCAAGACTCCAAGAAAGCTTTTAGTTTCATGCGAAGAATCAACGCCTTAATTCCAGATTGAATGGTGGAGCAGGAGAGAATACTGTGAGAAGTAGCTATTGGTTGCGTCAAATCATGGGATAAGGCAACCTGTCGCAGAAGATAGATACGCGAGAATATTCGACCCCAGTTCGCGCCTGCAAGGACCACTATCAAAGATACAAACGACTAATCACTTCTTCCATAGCATGGCGGATCATTAGGAAGGGCAACGGTTATGGAGAAGCTCCGCACTAAAGCAACTGGAATGAGAAGGTAAGCTACCGCGAAACATCGAAAACTCTTGTATGCCTAAGAAATGAAAGAGGGGTGGGAAGTACAGGTTAATAATGGTCTAGGCAACTACTGCTGAGGCCTAGAGGATGGGGATGTTGAGACTGCCAAAGGCTGACATCTATCCGAGGCAGGCGATCAGCAGCATGGTGAGAGATCTCCAATGATAAGTAGCTTCTGATGCTTCAACACCCCACCCAAAGACCAAGGGGTACACCACAGGAATACAACATACGAACAAGAGAAGTCAACGAATTCAAGACTTCAATCAGACGCGCGAGACGTAGACCAGAGAGTATCCAAGTGAAAGCTAAACTCTTGGAATGTAGAGTGCAGCCTGTAAGCGGTCAAGGATGCTCCTAGAGCCTCGAACATAGCTAACTTTCAGAATGAAAGAACAGTCACCAGAAGGATGACACGCCCCAGACTTCATGTGGAATGAAATGGCGGCCTGAGAGGGCGATGATTCATGGACCAGTGACGTTGATAGACGCTAGACTCCACAAGCTTGACTCAGTTCGCAGAACTGAGTCAATCTAAGAGAAAAGGCTACTCCGAACTCCTCCAGGAGCACGAGTCGCACCTATTCAGAGTAGGATGGTGCTCGAGTCCTAAGGAAGGCGCGAGGACTAGACTCTCTTGACCTCTCTCAGCACTTCGCAGATCCTCTCCACCAGAGACTCCAAGATGGCTCTGCCTGTCTCAGGTGTGGCTTTAGTGGGGTCGCCAACCACGCCGGAATGTGATAAGTCATCTATCAACCATGAGAACTCTACCCCCCTTTTCCTACTGAGCAGAAGATGCTTGTAGCCAGACTGCTGGGTGAACTTTTGAGGTATGTTCCTTGAAGCCTTCTCCAGATGGACGAGTTCCGGCCGAAGCACCATCATAAATGATGTCTCGAGCGCACAAGCGTGGAACATGTCCCACTCATTGAACCTCGATACTGAATCTCCAAGCAGATCTTCAGAGTAGAGGTATATTGAAGCTGTGAAGGCTCCGGTTTCCTCTCTTATCTCACGCAGCATCGATGTGAGAAGGCTGACATTGCCACCGTGGCCATTCATGAAGACTATCTTCTTGAATCCGTCTCGCACTAGGCTCCTGCAGACGCTGCGAAGCACCTCTCCTAGAACATCACCCTCCAAAGATATTGTACCTGCTCTGGATGCATGCTCTGTCGATTTGCCCAGAGGAATGAGGGGTGCGATAAGTACTGGGAACTCTAGATTGATCCTCTCAGCGACGATCCTGGTGACTTCATGCACAATTATGGAGTCTGTTGCGAGTGGGAGGTGCCTTCCATGCTGTTCGAAAGAGCCGATCGGAACGAGAACCATCTCCACTTGGGAAGAGGCATCCTTGACATCTTCGCTCGTCAATTCATCCAAGAACAGGCTGCGCATATCAACCCCGAGTGAACTCTGGCATAACCGATAGAAAAGCGCTCTGTACAGCTATCGGAGGGCCTTCACCGGGCTGCGGTACGATTCTGGAGAGCTTGACTGTGCCTGCGCGATGGAATATGACAACTCAGCCCGAGGGGTCGATGTGACGAGTAGTGAAGTCAGCCTGTCCAAGAATGGAAGGTACACAGTAAAGGCTAATGCTGTAACTTCTCCAGACTTCACATAAGCCATTTCGCGAACGTCAACATCCTCATCCGCCCGGATGTTTTCCGACTGTGCTGGGCTGTCAGCAGGGAACGGAGCCCGCCATCATGGTAGATGACGCCGAAGACTATGCCTCCGCTTTGAGAGATGCCCCACTACTCCCTATATCGAACGTCCTTCCCCTTTCGTAAACTGCTGCTCTGGATCAACCCCCGGCCACAACCTCGGCTTTCGGATCAAGCGTACATCAAATTAAGTAACCTCAGGAGACGCCTCTTGATAGTACATGGCTGCCTATCGCCATTGCGTTATAGACCTCTCTCAGAGTATTGGGGGGAAGGCTGACTCGTAGACGGGTGGAGGTGTCGGACTCGCCTAGGAAGATACTCCCAAAGTGGATTTGAAAAAGGAATTGGCACTGGTGTAGGCTAGAGCCTACTTTTCTCAAAGGTTAATCTCAGGTCACCGTTATCCCAGTCGAAGACTGGTATCTCCCTTCTAAATCTCTTGAATCTCTCAGCCAAAGCGTGAACGACTATCGGCAACGCGATAGAGGCATCCACGTAGCAGGTCGCCATCCTTGCATTCGCACTTATCTTACCCCAACTCTGCGCCTCCTCGAAAGTGCAGCCACTCAATCCCCCCCATACAGGCAGGTCTGTGGTGAACTGGATAGCAAAGCTGTGGCTTCTGTCATGTCTTGTCTGGTAGCTTGATATGACCGCCGTCTGCTGGATGAAGTTCTTAGGGGTGCCGCCACCAACATATACGACCCCTGTCGCCTTGGCCTTCTCAGTTATCTTCGAACTCTCATCTACGTCTTTGAACGTGTTGAGGAGTATCCTCCTCCCCCTCTTTCGGTTTGCGAACATCAAGGAAAATCCTAGAGAACTGTCACCTAGAGCTGGGCAAAAGACTGGCACATTCCTCCTGTACGAGTTCACGAGTATAGAGTCGACCTCCCCATATCTCTCGTAGAAGTGCTTTCCCAGTTTCCAGAGTATCTCACGCGATGAGTACGGGTAGTCATCCATGAGCTCTGCTGAGAATATCTTATCCAGCCATCTATCAAAGGCGTAGAATCGGTCTTCATCGACGTAGACGTCATATATGCGGTCGATCCTCTGCTTCCGCAACCTCCTATCATCACAGTTGGCGGCGCCGATGTAGTGTCTCCCTCCTGAGACCTCGAAAGCATCGTGATAGAAGTTGGCGCCTGTCGCGACCACCACATCTACCATCCTCTTCTTGATGATGTACGATAGGATCCTGCGCATTCCAGCAGGTATCATCGCCCCAGCCAAGCCAAACCATATCACTGTCTGCCTCTTCTTCAACATCCTCGCCCAGATATCGACGGCTTCACCCAACTTCCTTCCTTGGAAGGCTGTGTACTTCATTTCAGTCAGAAGCTGGTCTATGGTCTTACCTTGACTGACGGCAATCGGTATCGTTGATTGCTTGAGCAGTTTCTTCAAAGCCCTCAGACCTGCCACTTCACACACGAAGATAGATAATGTATATGATCAATTTCTCTTTTTTCATCAGCTTGTTTCACAATCTCGAACAGCTCTCTTTTGACTCTCTCTAATGCTTCTTCAGCATTATGCCTAGATGTTGAGCGTAGACCTTACACGCACGACCATCTTTATTTATCCGAGGTGCTAGTCTCCAGCTTGACAGACCTTCCTAGCCCGCCATCGTTTTGCAATATTCAAACTATCGTTAAAGATCTCACACATCGATGAGAAAAGCAATGTATTGAACCATGGACAAACTGCTAAGCGAAACAATTCAGAAAGTGACTCCAATGAAAGTGCGTCGCCTTCTCTCACGGTTTACTCTGACTCTGGTGAGACAGGCTTGGGCACACTGATGCTATATGGGTCAACCGTCTGAGCTTTCTCCCGGCTAGCTCTCGGGCTTCTTCGGGCGCAGCTCATTCCTGGTGAGTGTCGCGCAGATGATGTTGAGCATTCTACGCATTGTCGCGACCAGCGCCTTGCTGTGGCCTTCCTCGCGGCTATCCGCTCATAGAACATCTTGAATCTGGGGTCACACTGTCTGAAGTTTGCGCAGACCGACCGAGGGTCCATCGAAACCTTGATGAGTCTTTCTTGGTGATGGGAATAGCTTGATGTCACCGATCTCAGAGAGAAGGATCATCGCTCCATAGTAATCTATCCTTTTCACAGCAGGAATCTGACTAACTATGCTAGCAAGCTCTCGATATTCTTTATGTTTGGCAATGGTTTTCAGCACTCTAGAAAACTGTAGGGCAAAAGGGCAGCGACTTGCTGACCAAAAGTTTGCTATGAATTAAGCACTTGCTGCAAATAGGGCAGATTAGAATATGAGGATCAAGACTTGCAACTATATCATCAGTCTGTACGTCCTGTTTCCTAAGTAGACGAGCTTTCCTTCCTTCTCCCATCTCTGCATCCTCAAGAGGTCTAGATACATGAGAACGTCGATCT
>JAGTQV010000016.1:22598-23306 GCA_018397035.1 Candidatus Bathyarchaeota archaeon
CTTACGATTCGTCTCCTGACCTCTGGATAGAGTTCCAGCCTCTGAGCTCTTATTATCGGCATTCTCTTACTCATTTCTTCGAAATTTACGTAAGGCATTCTCAGTCTCTTCTCTAAATTGTTTGAAAGCTTCATAGACTTTTTGCTTCTTTGCTTCTGCTTCAAGATAACTCCAATCGATCCTGTCTGCATGTAGGCGCATCATCTCTCTGATCCATAGATCATCGCTCAAGGATTTCCAGTGAACATATGCGTTGAGCCTGTTCAGTATCGAATCCTCAACACTGAGCAGGTAAGCCTTCAGTCCCTCGATTTCTACCGTTGTCAGCTTATCTTTGTCACCAATGTTTCCACTTTCGAATATTTCAATTACTATATCAAGATCCTCATGGTACCAGTGTCTGCCAAACCTCTTGAATCCATACCTCTCCAGAACTCTGACAGCAGCATCCTTATCTGGATAAACTAGATCAATGTCCCCGGTGACGTATCCGCCGGCGGTATAGAAGGAAACGGCTGTCCCCCCAACCACGACAGGCTTGGTCTCTTTTGGTTCCAGTTCCTTTGCTAGAACAGCGCAAAAATAGATACGTCTATCGAAAGGATTCTGAATCTTGTACAGTCTCTGGAGCTGGTCTTGGGACATGCTACTTGGTAGACGATTCTTAGAGCATTTAAAGCTTGTACGCTGCTCAGCAGGTACGGCCTC
>JAGTQV010000123.1 GCA_018397035.1 Candidatus Bathyarchaeota archaeon
GCCTTCACTTGAGGGCTCATATGAAGCCATCCTGGCTTTTGCTAGAGATTGCAGAAGATACTTCCCCCAGGTAACGTTGACAGCGATCGATCATGCAGGAATAGACCTTTTTGAGTGTAGAAGAATCGCGCGGGAACTTGGATGTGAATTCAGAGTCAGATGACCTTTATCGCATCAATCCAGGGACAAAGACCAGTCCCAGGCTCTTCTGCGGGATTTGCATTTCATGACGCCATCAAGACAGTTAGCTTCTTGATCTTGCCAGAGTCAAAACTCGTATCATGATTGGCTCATGAACCTGAGGCTCTGGCGTAAGCCCGCTGACAGGCGTGGACAATGCACATCAGAGCTCGTCTTGAAGTCGACATCCACTAGTTTCTTATGGTACAGTAGCTCCACTGTCCTCTCTACAATATATGCCGTGGTAGAACATCGGTTATCCATACAGTCTAGTAGAGGAAGCTTGGATGGCCCCTCACCCATCACACAAGATTGTGCAATTCAAGATTCTGTATGACGAGATTCAGTACTGCACTTACTGCAGACTCTACACAACTGCTCCTGAGATCGAGCAGCCATGCAAGAATAGAATCAGCCTACTCGAGAAACTCCTAAAGCAGGAGTCTAGGACCGCTTCAAGCAGAACGAGACCCCTCAGACCTTGAAGAGTAGTCCTAGTGGAGGATGTTGAGGCTGCTGCAGAAGGGAACCTATTCCTACTGAATCAGCCACCTTGAAGAGTCTGCTTCCCAGGAGGGATTTTTGGAAAAATTTTTTCTGGCGGTAACGGTTTTGGTAACAGGCCACCAGACCCTCCGAATACAGGCTTCTGGGGTTCGATAGAAGTATAGTAGGATCCAAGGCTAAAGAAAACCGTCACAGTGGCGGCGGATGGAAAACGTCTGGGGATCCCTACTATGGTTCAATTGAGACTCCCCCTGACTTCTACCTGCATTAGAAACCTTCGAAATCCGAAAAAATCAACCACCTCCAGACACACTATAACATTCACGTCCTCCGTCGAAAACATGGAAAAGCAACACAGGCCATATTAGACAGGAAGCGTCTAGGCTGGAGGCAGCGGTTAGCCTGTCAAGAGGAGGCTTGAAACTCCGCTTCCAGTCATGCAATATGGTTATATTGTATAGACCACATCAACTGCCTGTTACACGTATGTTCATGCAGGGACTTTCATGAAAAATGCGTGGTGCCTATTAATCGTCATCGCCGTCACCGCGTCCTTCCTGTTGAGGGTTCACGCCTCAACATGGCTTGGCGGAAACCTTAGCTTCGACCCTGACGACCAGTCCAACCCTCAGGTCGTTGTCAGCGGGGCAGCTGTGCATGTAGTATGGGAGGACAGCAGCGTCGCAGATGGAGGGAGCAGGGGGATCATGTATATCCGGAGCGTCGATGGCGGAGAAACATGGAGTGATTCTGTTCGAATAACAGGCGTGGAAGCAGACCCAAGAGACCCGGACGTCGCGGCCTACGGTGACTACGTTTACATCGTGTGGGAGGATCGGAGAGACTTCGCAACGACTGGGAGCGACATCTACATGAGGCGCAGCGGAGACGGAGGCGTAACATGGGAGCCTGAGCAGAGACTGGTCACGAACAAGGCTAACCAGTGGGATCCAAGAGTAGCCGCATACGGCGAGTATCTTCATCTCACATGGCTGGACGAGAGGAATATGGCAGAGGCGAACTATGACATCTACTACCGACGAAGCGCGACCTCTGGCAGGACTTGGGATGATGAGCAGCGGCTCACATCAAACCCGTACATTCAATGGAGGCAGTCAATAGCGGCCTGCGGAGACTACGTCTACGTCGTGTACGAGGACTACAGGGACTGGCATTACCCGCCTGGAAGCTCAAGGGGCGTCCTAGCCTACTACGCGAGAAGCGTGGATACTGGCGCATCCTGGTCAACCGAGAATAAGCTCCCAACCAACGGGTCTTGGCAGCTATACCCTGATGTCGCAGCCACCGGGAACGATGTGTACATCGCATACACGGATGGAAGGGACTTCAGCAAATCGAAGCTTGACATCTGGCTTATACACAGCAGAGACAATGGTGAAAGCTGGTCCGAAGAGACGAGGGTGACTGACGACCCTGCGATTCAGGAGTATCCTAGGATAGCAACCTCCAGCAGAGGAGTGGAAGTCGTATGGCAGGACCACCGAAACATGAAGGAGTCAGGCATGGACATCTACTGTAGGAGTCGGCTATACGGCGGTGACTGGGAAGACCCATCCAGATTGACGGAAGATGGCTGGCAGCATCAACCAGACGTCGCATCATCAGACGATCGAGTGTATGTCGTCTGGACAGATGAGAGTCTCCTCTCAACTAATGGGCAAGAGGTATTCTACATGACAAGTTGAGATATCTGAGGTGTGAGATGCTTGGTCGATATGATATCTAAGAAGAAGGCATCTATCCTTGTGATCATCTTACTAGCTGCGGTTGCTGGATTGATGAGCTTCAGTCTGGTCACGCAGCCTCGGGAGCAACCAAGCCCAGCCGCCCCTCAGGCCTCATTCACTCCTGAAGAGACAGCCGCACACAGGAGATCGATTGTACGTGTAGTCATCAGCCCCAGGGAGGCATACGGCCTCATCATCGAGAACAAAGACAATCCAGACTTCATCATCTTGGACGTGCGATCTCCTGAGGAGTATGCGACCGGACATATAGAGGATGCTGTGAACATAGACTTCTACATCGATGAGAGAACTAATAACACAAGGACCTTCAGGGGGGAGCTCAGCAGGCTGGACAGGAACAAGACGTACCTGGTCTACTGCCTGGTTGATATTCGGAGCCGAGTCGCCTCAGACATCATGGAGCACCTCGGTTTCGTCGAGGTCTATGATATGGCAGGCGGGATCCTTCAGTGGAAGGCTGAAGGACTCCCAACTGTGGAATAGGGCTCTTGCACCATACTCGGTTCTACGTCGAGATCCTAACATACCCCTTTTCTCGACCGCGCCGAAGTGCTCAAGCAGATTCGCCGAGAGTTGCTGGCGGGATCGGACAGGCCAGCGCCGCTGCCCGGCGTTAGATGACGAAGTCTGATGAGTCTCAGAGTTTGAATCCCGGAGCGCTTCCAGAGGCTAAACGTTTGAGGTTACGTAGAGAAGAGTCTGTAGTAGCATCTTGTCTGCCGAGTCTGAGAGCAGCTATCTCTTCTTCTCTACGCACTCTTCAGTATGGCTTGAAGCCGCTTGACAATGTTTGGATGGGTCGAGAGGAGCTCAATGAACCGGTCTGCCGCAGTCACCTTCCTGGAAAGTACCTCCTGGACGAGTTGCTGGTCTGTCCGGAACATTCTTGTGTTTCGGAGAGCCACCTCATCACGAACAGCGCTGTCTGGATCTTCAATGAACAATGCCTTGAAACTGTTAAGGTTTCCCGCCGCTCTTCCTTGGAGTTTCATCCTGCTGCTCGAGGAGACTATCTTGGCAAGCGCCTCTGATAGCTTACGTGCACCATCCTCGACTATCGATATGCTTCTTTGGTCAGCGTAGTATTCACGCAGTCTGCTCAGCCCTAGAACCAGCAATGTTAGCACGTAGTAGATGGCCATGGATACCATGCCGATAAGCATCGGCGCTGCACCGCCGCCCTCCCTCTCCCTTCTCCCACCATAGTACGCCGACATCATCATCGAGTACCCTATGAAGTAGAAGATGGCCGGGAGGACCGACGCGAACATCATTACCTGTACATCCCTGTTCTTAAGGTGTCCGAGCTCATGACCTAGAACAGCTTCAACCTCCTCATCCTCAAGTTCCTTAAGCAGCCCGGTGGTGACCGCCACGCGGCTCCCAGCGATCGGCGACCCATACGCGAAGGCGTTAGGTATCGGTATGTCGGCTATCATGACCTTGGGCATCCGCAGACCTATCCTGTCGCTGAGGCGAGCCACCATGCTCCGTAAGCCGGTGTCATCAGGTTCCGAGATCTCCCGGACCCTGTACATGGCGTTTATCATGTATGGCGCGAAGAGCCACTGTAGCAGGTTGAACCCGACCACCATCACAGCCAAGGAGGCGAGGTCTGTGATTCCTACAAAGGCCAGGATAATCGCGAAACATAAAGTTGAAACGGCTATCAAGAGGGTGAGTGTCCCAAGTATTGACATTCTGAGTTTTATCAGGTTCATGGTTCAACCCATTTTCTCGAACTCGATCCGCCTCTACTTATTCTTTTCGCATCTCTGGATGGTTTCTCGTTTCCCGGAAATATTTCACTACCCGTCATAGACGGTTTATGGTTAAGCTGAATGAGCGGAAGATACGCTGGATAATCCAGCAGAAGTTGAGGGGGAGGGGTGCA
>JAGTQV010000126.1 GCA_018397035.1 Candidatus Bathyarchaeota archaeon
GGAGGAGGGTGACGACGGCGACGGGTGAGTAGTCATTTCCCCTTAAGTAGCTCCCGTCCTCAGGCGGGTAGCCGTCAGGAGGCTTGACCTTGAGGATCTTCCTCAGCGAGATACGCCTCACTCAACAGGACTGAATTCAACTAGAAAGCCGATGATCCAGCAGAGCAGCTTGGCGTAGTAGTCACGCTCTAAGAGTGTACCACGAATGCGAACTATCGGCTCTGCATGAACTGCCGCTGACATGGCCAGTCTCTTGTGCACCCTCACTAGTTGAAGCTTGGAGGATAAATCTTCGTTGAGGGGTTCCTTATCTGTTTTGGTGGAGTCTCTTCTCTTCGGCGGCTACATTCTCTTAGACATGTTTCTTTCATGTAGTCTCACAGACGCCTCCAAGAAGAGGATGCTGAAGCCTGCGGTAATTCAGAAAAGGGCTTGCATCCTCGGACTAAACTCCGAGGGGTTCATTCAAACACTAAACTGCTGTGAAAGAATTACGTCGATGAATTTACGCATCGATCAGACCTCTTGGGGGGTTGTCAGCGTGACGATGACATCTTCCAGACTCGGAGCTAAGAAGTTCAATGTGACAAACTTCAACCCATTGGCTCTGGCGTATTCTACCATCTGGAGGAGTAGGCCGTTTGGGTCTTCAGTGTACAGTCTGACTTTGTCACCCATCTCCTTCACTTGAACAACTCCGGATACCTTGAGGGATTCACTATCTACTGGCTTATCGAAGGCAACCTCGACTGATTGAAGTTTCTTGCTGAAAGCTCGGAGTTTCTCAGGCCTGTCAAGGGCGATTATCTTGCCGTTGTTGATTATGGCAACACGATCGCATAGTTGGTTGGCTTCCTCCATGTTGTGGGTGGTGATGAATATAGTTATTCCACTTTGATTCAGTTCCTGCAACATGTCCCTGATGAGGCGGGCGCTTTGAACGTCCAACCCGCCTGTAGGCTCATCTAGAAAGAGGATCGCAGGTTCATTGATGAGGGCCATACATATCAGAAGCCTTTGCCTCATTCCCTTCGAGAATCCTTTAACAAGCTGATCTTTTCTTTCGTAAAGAGCGAATTTCTTGAGGAGGGCCTCAGCCCTCCTACGCAAGTGCTGCGGATACGCCGTAAAGCTCCCCTAGAACCATCAGATTCTGCTAGGCCGTTAAGTCGATGTAAGCATTGGCCATCTCAGGCAGGATCCCCCATCACTTGCTTCGCCTTCAGAGGTTTCTTTAGAATATCACAGCTCATGATGGAGGCTGAGCCAAGATCAGGCTTGATCACGCCTGTAAGAATACGGATGGTGGTCGTCTTTCCCGCGCCGTTAGGTCCTAGAAACCCGAAGATCTCACCGCCCTCAACTTCAAGGGCGAGGTGATCGATGGCACGTACCTCTCCGTAGAACTTGGTGAGATCTGAAGTTTTGATTGCAGCATCCATCTACCGGGTCCCCCTGAGCATCCTTGTCGTCGAGTGTTTCTGCAGAGGCAGTTGTGGTCTATTCTATCGGTCTGAGTTGTGCATGGGCTTCCGTCTGGGATTCAGATCCGCTGCTACTTCTCATCCTTTACGCAGGGATGCTCCTTCATGTTTGGATGGCATTCAGCAATTTGTTCTGCAGTGCATTTCTCCGGAGTCCCTCTAAGTTTCTCTGGATATTGACATTTCGAGGTTCCGCACATCACAGTCACGGCTTTCAGTATACTTTTTATACTATTTAAACTATCAAGTTTACAGCTTGAAAGTCACTATGCCGGAAGAATGCGGGGAAAGATGCACGGAGACATGCCTCTGCAGCCTCGAAGGCATAATAACTACTGTCAGCAAGAAATGGGCGCTCCTCGTGATAAACACTATAGGACATTATCAGAAACTCAGATACAACGAAATAATGCATGAGCTCCACAACATCAGCCCAAAAGCACTATCCGACATATTGAAGAGACTCGAGAGAGAGGGTCTGGTTAGGAGAGAGGTTTTCAAAGAGATTCCCCCAAGAGTGGAATACTCACTGACAGAGGACGGGAGAGAGCTTAGAAGGATGGTGATTCCACTATTGAAATGGGCTTCGAATAGGCATAACCTAAACGTGGAAAGATGCGTGAACCGATACAGGAGAGTCAGACTCCACAAAATCAAAGATGAGCAATAACTCCTGCGCAGCTAGCAGATCTGATACTCCCGTGCCTAGAGCTGGTGTGCACGAGCGAACGCCAGGATGGCAGCAAGCAGAAGCGAAACGCGACCCCTCCTTAGGTTGCGGAGCACCATCCTCGGGGTGAGATAGAAGCTTTTGTACACCCGTAGGAGAAGTCTTGGCAGTTCTTCCGCAGCGAATTCTCCAGTATGGATGATCGGTCTTCCAGCCGTATATTCCGACCAGTCGTCTGTTAATAGTAGCCTCCGCCTCTCGGCGAGGTTGTAGAGTTCAGTTCCAGGGTAGGGTGTTGCGAAGCTGAATTGAGCATAGTCGGTGTCTAGCCTCCTTGCAAAAGCCAGAGTATTCTCGATATCATCGATCGTCTCGTGTGGCCAACCTATTATGAAGGATGCCACGGTCTCGATGCCAGCCTCTCTAGCCCATCTGAAAGCATCCTCCACCTGCGCGATAGTTATTCCCTTTCTCATCTGGTTAAGAGTTCGCTGGGAGCCTGATTCAACTCCAAAATAGATTAGTCTGCAGCCTGCTCTTCTCATCTTCAGGAGAAGCTCTCGAGATACGGTGTCGACCCTCGAGGAACATGCCCATGGCACGTCTACTCTTCGGGTTTTCATCTCATCACATATGTCTTCAACTCTTCTACGGTTTAAGGTGAAGAGGTCATCCGTGAACTCAAGCGTGTCTGGACTGTAGTCTGAGACAACTTCCTCTACCTCGTCGATTACGTTTCTTGCGCTTCTAGCCCTGAATTCTCTACCGAAAAGAAGAGATGACGCACAGAAGATGCAGTTGAAAGGACAGCCGCGACTGGTAACCACATGCCCAACGGTAGCTTTCTTGCCCAAGACTGTGTAATGGTTCATAGGGAGGAGGTGTCTAGCTGGAAATGGAAGTGAGTCTAGGTTACTGATCAGGGGTTGCGGCGGAGCTTCAGTGAAATGGTCGCCAGACCGATAGACGATTCCTCTGACACTGGAGAGGGGTGATCTATCCTCAACGGCCCGAGCCAATTCACGCATTGTTCTCTCCCCTTCCCCTACACAGACAATGTCGAGCTGCGAGCATTTCCTCAACGTCTCAGAAGGAAGGAATGTTGCATGTGGGCCTCCAATAACGGTTAACGCGTCAGGACATGCCCTCTTGACAGCCTCGATGGTTATCAGGGCGTCCCGTATAGTCGGTGTAGTCGATGTGACGCCTATGATGCTTGGGCTATCCTCCCTCACCTCACGTTCTATGGAGGATAGAGAGGTTCTAAGAGCCGACGCGTCTACGATCTTGACGGTGTGCCCATCCTCTTCAAGTGTTGAGGCTAAGTAAGCTAGGCCCAGAGGGGGGGCTGTTATCCCAAGTATGGAGAAGGTTTCGACATGCCTCGAGGGCGGGTTAATGAGAGTAATATTCGTGGCTACAGCCTCTCAGTCGAGTATTGCTTCAGACCTTGCTTTCCGCTCTATCGACCAAATGAAGATCTTGTACAGGGGAGAGAGCAGCAGTCTGTACCACCTTCCTCGGAAGTAGGTTCGCATGAGAATCTTGGTCCAGTAGATGTCATGCTCTAGACATTTCACAAGCAGTTCCTTGTGAAGTTCATTCATCTGCTCTAACTTGAACCAGTCTCGGTTTCTCAGTCTGCCTAGAGGGACGAAGAACAATGGAACAATTAGGCTTCTGAAATCTTTGAGGTCATCTACCAACTCAATGGTTCGTACCACGTCATCTTCAGTCTCTTGGGGTACCCCTGTTATCAACGTGCAGGCGGGGACAAGATTGTTTTCCATCATGATACTTGCTGCATTCTTTACAACTTCTGGCCATTGTTCAGCTTGAAAGGGACGAGCCTTAGCTGGCATTATCTTCTTCGCAAGCTCAGGCGAACCGGTCTCTATACCTACCTCAGCCCCCCACCACTCCTGCTCACCATCAAGAATGACCTCCGCAGTCCTCTTCACCAGTTGAGGATCAGCTGCCACGGCTGCCATTGAGGTGTGACTCCAACCTAGAGAGGCAACATGCTCTTTGCAAAGTCTATGTAACTTCAGAACTTTCTCGCTGTGTGGCATAACACTTCTCGAACCGTAGAGTAAGACATCTTCAGCATGCAGGATGGCTGCCCT
>JAGTQV010000125.1 GCA_018397035.1 Candidatus Bathyarchaeota archaeon
GTTGTCAGTTCAGCTGAAGCGTTCTTTACAAGTAGTTCCAGTAGCTGGTCGACATTGATTCCAGCCTTCTCCACCATCTCTCGCGCTACTCTGGCCATCTTTTCACCTCCTCTTCGCTTAGGAGAACGCATATGAATACTGAGTATTATATAAGAGCTGCTATCATTTAAGTATCAGTATTCTAATATAGGTCACGCTGCTCTCACCGAAGGATTCGCAAGGAGAGGCCGATGACCTCACACAATGAATACGTCGATATCTTGCACAAAAGCGGATTCAAGGCCACGGCCCAGCGAATCGAGATACTCAGCATACTATCTCAAAGCCAAACACATCCAACAGCCGAAGAAGTTTACCACGAGGCCAGGAAGAAGTTCCCCACAATCAGTGCCGCAACAGTATACAAGACGATACAAACACTGAAAGAAGCAGGGCGAGTCCAGCAGCTTGCTTTCTACGGCGGTAAGGCCAGATTCGAAGCAAACGTGGAGCCTCACATTAACCTGATATGCTTGACATGTGGCAGGATCCAGGATTTGTTCGATATGAGAGTCAATGAATTCATCAAACAGTTCTCCGGCGGATCAGGTTTCAAGGTGGAGAGCCAAAGGATCGATTTCTACGGGACCTGCAAACAATGTCGAGAGCAGGCCGGTTTCCAGTAGCAATCCATGCAAAGGAAGGTTAGAAGATGGTGATTGTAAATAAGCAAACACCAGACTTAGGGAATCGCATACTTTGAAGGCAAAATAACGAAAGTGAAGCTTTCAGACTAAAAGGGGCAATTGGGTCTGCTTCCATCCAGAGGATTTCACGTATGTCTGCGCCAAAGAGGTTGCAGGAGTCATTAGAAACTATGAGAAGCTCAAGCAGTTCGGTGCTGTAGGCATAGCGATAAGCGCGGACTCAATTCACTCCCACAAGGTTTGGGCAGAGACAAGTCCTCCCATAACCGCCGCATTGAAGGAAACTGGAAGAAAGTCCCCACCGATGCCGATTGTTGCCGACCCAACACTTGAGATCGGGAACTAGTACGGGGTTGTAGATGAAGAACAGGGCGTAGAGACAAGGGGCAGATTCATCATCGACCCTGACGGGATACTCAGAGGATACCAGGTCCTCAACGCTACAGTGGGCAGAAACCTTGAGGAAACCTTCAGACAGCTTCATACATTCAAATATGTAAGAGATAATGGAAAGGTTACACCCGCCGGCTGGAGGCCTAGTGAAGAAGGCATAGAACCAAAGATAGATAACGCAGGTAGAATATGAGTAAGAAGTCAGGGATGGAGATCAAGAACAGGCCTAGACCAAGCATCAATAGACGAAAAATAAGCCGGACCATACCCCTTTTTCACTTGATGAAAAAGACTTCCCTTCTCATGCCGGTCAGTAGATTGAAGACTTCCAGTAGCGTTTGCTGCTTGACGTAGACGAAGTCTAATCATGAGATAGGCCGCAGCGACTCCGAGCAGAATACATACTGCGGCAACGCTTACACCAATCCAGAAAGAACGAGACTCCAGATCTGAATGTGAAATTGAACTCCTATCAAGAACCTTTATTGGAACAAGCGCCTCGACCTCCAGGCTCTCCATGTTAAACCATGAGGCTGCCCTCACCAAGTAATCATCGGCCTCATCCGGCCTCCAATAGATCGACTTCTGGAAGTCTCCTCCAGTCTCCCAACGCCAAGATCTAACCGTCCCTTGATCTGAGTCGACCACATCGAGTCTGATCTCGTGAGTATGCAGCACCGCAGCCTCGACACATCCAGGCATCAAGTGTTTGAAGTTTACAGTGATCTTCACTTCCTCTCCGAGTCTGTAGTCACTCTTGTCCGTCTCAACGATTATCGAGCGACACTGAACTGACCCTGAAAGAATCTCCAAGTCAAAATCCAAGTCTTCAAGCTCCCCAACATACTTGGCGGCTGTCAGCCACGCGGCTGGAGACGGAGGATACGTCAGCGCTTCACGGGCGAACAGTGCGGAGATCCTGCTGTCTATCGACGCCAGTTCTTCATGTGTAACTTGGAACTGGATCGGCTGATCGCCTGGGATGTAGTGTGCAAACCTCACTTTTGGTGGCAGGAAGCCCTCATCAAGCTTACCCGGGGTTATCAGGTACAGGAGTATTTCCGTGCTCCCCTTGGCTGTGGACGAGACTTTCAAGGGGTAGTACAGGCTTTGAGTTTGAAACTTGTAGATAATAGGTTCAAGGCTTCTCGTGTCCGATTGTAGGTTGACTAGGTCAAAGACCCAGTAGTTGAAGCCTCTCTCCAAATAGTCCGTTAGAATCTGTCTTGTCCTCTCAACTATGCCGGGTTGAGGAATGTTCATTCCTCTTGCATAGTCAGCTATGAATCTGCTTAGATCCTCTGCGGAAGTGGCTCTCACAACTGTGACGTCATGAGCCCCTATCCTCTCATGGAACATTATATCCAGCCTAGCCTTATCCTCTGCCCCCGCCGCTCTCGGCAGGTTCTTCATCATCAAATTTTGGATCGCCTCGAAAGACTCAAAACCTCCCTCCTCAACATCCGGCTTGGATGGAAGCGGCAGAACTTCCAGGACTCTGGTGTCACCGCTTGCGTAGAGATCTGTTGACAGTATGAGGCATTCAGCCTCACCATTCCATGCCACTATCGCCTTCTGGCCAGGACCATAGACATCCGCATCACCTGTAGGCAGAACGCATCTGTCAGCCCTAGTTACTGTGGCACAAAAGGTAACCGCGCTAAGCAGGAACAGCATCACGGCCGTAGGCCATATGACCTTCTTGAAGAATCGGGATAGATGAGTGATTATCGCAGGCGCCATAGGCCTGTATCTTGTTCTCAGCAATTCTGATCATCATATCTTTGTCCATGACTCCTATAAATCACGAGAGCCTAGAACACTGCCGCCACTACCTAGGACGCACAGTAGTACGCCAGCCTATCTGCACAGTGCCCTCGGTAGGACTGAGACCGAAACTCTGGCGCAAGTTCCGGCTGACACTTATTCTTCGAATATAATTCGACTCATAGAGATTTATATGCACGGATCGACCTCCATGAATCTCAGAGAGCAACTCACGGTCATACTCTATGAGAAAACTGAAGATAACCTCTAGGGAGGCGGCTTACATCTCAGTCATGGCCGCCTCGATCTACGTTGCGACCTCAATTGCAGTTCCGATGCCCAGACCTCTGGGAATATGGCATTTCGGCGATGTCATAACGTTCATCACCGGGATACTCTTCGGCCCCATCGTGGCATTGCTTGCTTCAGCAATAGGCCCAACCCTATTCGACGTCTGGAATCCGCTGCACGGCAGCTCATACATCGTCTACGCGCCGGCAACACTGGTGATTCGTGGCTTCATGGGCTGGATCCTAGGTTCTCTAAGGGGTGTGTTCAGGGGTAAGCCGCGCTCCTCTGAGATTCTAGCCATGGTCGCCGCTGTTACTGAGAAGAACATAGGATACTTCCTCTATGATTACTACCTCTACGGGCCGGTAGCCTACCTGGACTTGGTGACCTTCTTCCCAATGGATGCGTTGTACATTATTCTGACAGTTCCACTGCTTACAGCTCTCAGGAGGCTGCTGGGCAGAATGTACATCGTCCCCCCACACTGGACCGTGACCTGATGATCATAGATTCACATACTCATCTGGGGGAGTTCCCACTCTTCAATGTCAAGCTTGAGGCTGACGGCCTAGTCCGGATTATGGATGAGTATGATATATCAAGATCAGTCGTCTTCAGCCTTCCTAACAGGATAACACTGGAAGCCGTCCGCAAGTACCCTGACAGGCTGACGGGCCTCGTCTGGGCTAATCCCCATGGAGGAGAGGAGACTCTCAGAGAGATCGACTCAGCTATCAGAGACTGGGGATTCAAAGGCATCAAGATGCACCCCCTACTGGACGCTTACCTGCCTGACCAAACGATAGTACACCCTATAATGGAGGTTGCTAGGGAACGTAGGGTGCCAGTCCTCTTCCATTGCGGCCACCCACCATGGTCGCTGCCTTGGCACTTCAGCAACCTAGCTGACCTGTACCCGGATGTGAAGATAATACTTGGCCACATGGGGCACGGCCACATAGTCTACATCAACGGCACCATCGACATCGCCTCAAGGCATGAAAACATCATTCTAGAGACTTCAGGTATGCCCATGCATAGCAAGATAAGGGAGGCCGCGGACAGATTGGGGGCAGATCGCGTCATCTACGGTTCTGACAGCCCGTTCGGTCACCCAGCATTCGAGATACCTAAAGTTAAGGTCTCCGGACTGAGTGAACAGCACCTC
>JAGTQV010000127.1 GCA_018397035.1 Candidatus Bathyarchaeota archaeon
CGATTACAAACCTCATGATGTTTATCGCTATAGCTGGCCAAGGGCTCGTGGATGAAGTTCATTTTATTGATGAGGTTGTGGGTGGTAAAATAGTAATTCCTATCGGTGGCTTAAGCAAACTTCAAAGTAGACCCACCTTTGCCTCGATTCTTAAAGCTGTGACAGAGAGTGGGGAGGGTGGAATTTCGAGGCGTGAGCTGGAGGAGATGCTTGATATCAAGAAGTCTACAGTCAGCAGGGCTGCGAGTTTCCTTAAGAAAGAAGGACTGGTGGCTGAGAGCCTACGCAGACTGTATCTGAGTGAAAGGCTTAGCAGTTCTGCGGGGCTCATATACGCGATACCTGCTGCTCATGAGCGCCCCACACTACTGGCTGATGGCCGCTAGCTTTAGACGACAGAGAGGAATGTTTCATCTTTTTTGGAATTTTGACAGTTTTTGCAGGACAGAGATGATAAGATGGTTTCACTCCGTTCCGTCTGGTAGAACTTGTTCTATACTCTGGAAGATTCTGTAAGGCTCTCTAGAGCCTTCAGGCAGATGCCTTGTGAGGTGAGTGAGGAGGTCCGGGGTTGGAATTGGAGCACATATCCGTTAGCATCACCCTCGCAGCTGAAACTCTCTGTCTCAGACATCTTCAACAACCTGTGTGAGTCTTGGCGTCTCCTCTACTTACGATACACTAGACAAGAGAGACCATATGAGATTGATGTCCCCGTACCGCTACTAGAAGGAAGTTTCATTCACAGCATCTTCACTGAGGCAACCAAGCATGCAAAGGGGCTATTGTACCACGAAGGATTACTTGATGCTGAAAAGTTCAGGCAAGGCTTTGATGATTTCTCAAGGATCAAGTTCCATGAGTTGCTCGGCAACTTCAAAGGGATAGCCCATGAACGGGCGGAGAGGATCTTTGACAGGATCTGGGGTCTCGCAGCCTATACCTACGCGGCCTGTCTTGACAGATTCAGCTTACGCTCCCGCTACCTGGTTCCTGATGGACTGATCTCCTCAGTTGTGCCGTTGACAACTGAGAGTCCAATCGATGGCTCACTCGTGGGCCTAAGCAAGAGTATTCGTCCAGACGCTATACTCTGGCCTACAATTCTAGTCGAACTGAAGACTAGGCAGCAACACCCAAGTGATGCCCTTGCACTGACAGCCTACGCTATAGCCTTCGAGAGCCAGTACGAGATCCCGCAGAACTTCGGCGTAATCCTGTATCTCAGACTAAACCAAGATGGAGGCGACTTCAAAGTCTATGAGAGGCTCGTCCAGTTCTCTGACAAGCTCAGAACAGAGTTTATAGAGAAAAGGGATAGGGCACTGACGATTCTGGAGCAGGGAATCGACCCAGGACTCCCTCCGGAGTGTAGCCTACACTGCCCCTATATACGGTTCTGTAAGCATGACAGGTAAGATAGCTCTAGTAGACTCCTACGGCTCATTCCTATCTGTCAAGGACGGTAGATTGCAGCTTCGCGTGCGAGATTGTGGGGAACTCAAGGTTCTCTGGGATGCGGCGCCTGTGGAACTCGACTCCATAGTCTTCACGATAGATGGGGCATCACTCTCCACCTCTGCTATCCAGACAGCAGCGCAGTTCGGACTCGACATAGTCTTCCTGAAAGGGAATAAGCCAGTGGCACGCCTTCTCCCGGCAACCTACGGCTCCACTATGAAGAACTGGCTCCACCAGCTCCGAACCTACCGAAGAAGGGAGGCCGCAGTCGATCTGGCGAGGCGATTCATCACAGGGAAGATCCATAATCAACGTATGATCCTCCTTGAGTACTCCTATCTTAGCAAGAGGTCTGGAGCGCAGGGCCCATATTTCTGGCAAGAGATAGAGAACCTTAAGGAATCCACCTCTACGGTAGAGCATGCTGCAAGTGTCGAGGAGATCCTGAATGTTGAGGCTCATACGGCTAGGTTGTACTGGACAAGTGTCTCGAAGATCCTTCCTGGAAAACTAGGCTTCACCCAGAGGATCCCTAGATCTAGGATCCCAACCAGCGGAGATATAGATCCATTTAACATAGCTCTGAACATTGGATACTCCACACTGCTGAAGGAGTGTTGGAGAGCAGTCTTCCTGGCAGGCCTCAACCCCTACGTCGGCTTCCTGCATAGGCCGAGGCCTGGCCGAATGTCCCTTGTACTAGACTTGATGGAGGAGTTCCGTGCACCATGCGTCGATAGACCCCTTATAGCTCAAGCGAGACGCGACCCAGACCTCATCATGAAGTTGAATCGAGACGATAACAGGGACTCTGTGAAACAGATATGGAGAACCGTCTCAAACCACATGGCCAAGTCTGAAGCTGACCTCAGAAACTTGATACAGGCACAAGCACGCTTGCTCACGAAACACCTCAGGGGAACCGATAACTACAAGCCCTTCAGGTCAAGGTGGTAGAATGAACCAGCTAATCACGCTGGTGATCTATGACATCTCAAGCGACGACCTAAGATTCAACGTTGCGAAATTTCTGAAGTCTAAAGGGTTGCGCAGAATACAGAAGAGCGCATTCGCCGGTCCCCTGACCTCGAGTGAGAGGTGTAATGTAGAGGCTGGACTGCGAAGGTTCGCGAAGGTGGAGCCTGTCAACATACAGGTCTACCCTCTTACAGAGGCCTCATTCAACCAACGTGTGATAATAGGGGTTGAGCTCGACTATGAGGAGGATGGTGACATAATCCTGTGATGAGGGAGAGAGGTGGCCTCACAGTCGTTGACCTCAAGCACTACGCCTATTGCCCAAGAATAGTCTACTTCACACACGTGCTACATCTGCAAGAGAAAGAGACCGAAGCGATGTCATACGGCAGAGAGCTACAGGAAGAGGTCCTGCTGACACCTCTCATCAGGCTTGTGAAGGCAAGAAGAGTTGAAAAAGATGTTGAACTCCGAAGCAGAACACTGCCTCTCATCGGGAAGCTTGACTATCTAGTAACAACAAAGCTCGGGGAGCTCATCCCAGTCGAAGTTAAGTGGGCTGAACCGACACCGAAGGGAAAGGCCAAACCAGACCATAGAGCCCAGCTGGCTGCATATGCCCTGATGCTGGATGAAAACCGTGATACATCAGTGAAGAGGGGTGGAATATACTATAGGCGAGCAAGTAGACTGGTAATAGTCCCGATACAGATCGAAGACAAGGAAAACGTCCGAAGAATAGTGAAGACCATAATGGAGATGATAGAAGAGGAGGACTATCAGCCCCTCAGACAAAAGCAAAAGCAGTGCCTGAACTGCGGCTTCTCAATATTCTGCCGTCCTGTATGAACGACAGCCCCTAATCACAGCTTTTGGAAGAGCTTCCTGAGGTAGTGCTCAGACAATCAGCACCACACAAGAAAAATTCAGCCTATGTTTGTACTCGAAATCTTTAAGTCGGCTCTTCAGTCAGGATTCTAGAAAAAATTTTTTCTGATGCGCTCCTTGTCGAGACTCAAGAGGATTCACGTCTAAGTTTTCTGAAAAAGGTCTAGAATCGTCTAGATGGATCTTCGCTATGGCCGTGTGGGGCTGATAGTGGCTTCCGTTCTCGCGTATCTCCTCTGGGCGGGAGGCATTCTGCTTTGTCAGCCGCCACCGAAGCCTCTATTCTTGCAGAGCTTGGCAGAGCTTGAGTGATGGCGGAAGTTACTTTGGGGAGGCAGTGCCGTGCAGTTAGGTACTACCGCGATGAACAAGTACTGGAATAGAGATCTTCCAAGATCAGTTTTGACTACAGTCACCGTAGCCGTGTGGGGTTAAACGACCATACCGGAGGAGCTGCGTGGGAAGTACAAGATGTCCGGGGGACCGAGGTTTCTGGTGATCGATACGGGTGATGGAGTGATGTTCAGAAAGGCAAGTCAACAGTAGACCTGATAGCGCGCACAGGCGTCCAGGCCGTAGTGGTTCTGTCGGCATCGATTTGCTTACCAGAATTGAAGCCCTCATAGCCGTACTGTGGGAAGCCAAGATGTATAGTACATGCTTGGGGCGCATGATGAAGGTGTCAGCGGCTCTGTCAGAGCTTTTCCTTAACCTCGGGGAAGTCATGCTTTGACGTTCTTATCGTCTTGTGTAGTGCTGTCAGGACTGTAGCTTTCTGCATGCAGGAAGGTCTGTGCCTCAGTCTGTTCTTGACCGTGATGCAGTCACCTTCATTCAGGGTCACCTTTGATTCCTCGGTCTCGAGGACAAAGCTTCCCTCAAGGACTAGGAAGAACTCGTCCTTCTGGTGTGTATGCCATGGAAATGTGCCCTTGAATA
>JAGTQV010000130.1:0-1765 GCA_018397035.1 Candidatus Bathyarchaeota archaeon
GTTCTTGTCCTGCTCTGGATGGCTGCTTCATGACCTTCCTGCCAGTTCTTCGCAGCTCCCTTCCCGCTGCCGATCAACAGCTTATTCTCGTCTGGGATGTTTCTATGAGTCGCCAAGTCAGCAGTATCGCTGTTAATCACGCAGACATCCATTATCATCCCTTTCTTTTCGATCGCAACCCTCTTGAAGTCGTCGGCGATCTTGCCGCCGCAGTGGCCTAACCCAACGGTTAGAAACCTCAATCCAGACCCTCCTGCTTGGTCGAGATCTGCGCGAGGATCTCCTGATATCTCCCCTCCTCGATCACGCCCAGCTCATACAGCCTCCCGGCGATCTGGGAGATCCTCATAAACATGTTCAGTCTGACGCCGATCTCGCGGAGACGCTCCCTCCCCCCTTCCTCCCTGTCTATCAACGCTAATGCGTCAGTCACGACCCCACCTTCCGCCCTAAGCGCTTCAGTGGCGTCGACTAGACTCCTGCCTGTTGTGACGAGATCGTCCACGATGATGATGCGGTCGCCAGGAACCATTACGCCTTCGATCCTTCTCTGTCTACCATATGCCTTTTTCTCTTTTCTCGCGTAGAGAATCGGCTTGGAAAGGTTGAATGCTAGGACTGAAGCGAAGAGGAGCCCAGAGGTTGGGACACAGGAGATCCTGTCAAACCTGTCCAGGCCCACCTTCTGCTTTGCAAGCCTCTCGTAGATCTCAATCACCTTTCTGAATGGTTCAGGGTAGCTTGGTACCGAGCGCAGATCGACATAGTAGGGGCTGAGTTTTCCGCTTGTCAGCTTGAACGTTCCAAACTTCAGGGCTCCAGTCTTAAGCAGGAGCCTGCAGAACTCAACCTCGTCCTTCTCGGGTTCACTAAGCATTTGTCCCGTCTCCGCTACTTCAGTCAATCCACTTACGCAGCAGGTTCCTTATACATATTCGTTCCAGGCTTGGATCGGTCTGGCCAATTCGACTTGTCCCATGAGGAGACGCTCTGAAGAGATAGATGGCAGGAAGGTTTTTGATGCCGGGAGCTGAAATTGCTGCAAGCGCATTCGCACGGGGAGGTGGAGCTCTCCTTTGGAGATATGGATCCCTTACGGGGATACAGAGGTGCCAGTTGGAGTTCGTGCCGAGAACCTGATTGGGGTAGCGGAACCGAAGGATACTGAGCCTGCCGGCGACCTGCAGTCTGCGATCCAGAACGTCTTCAACGGCCAGGAGGGATCGGAACCCTTCTCTCAGGTCGTCGGCTCCGGGTCTCGAGTGACCGTATTCACAGACTTGCCGTCGATTGCATCCTCATTCGATGCCGTGAATCTAGTAGTGAAAGAAGCCTCTCAATCAATCGACTTCCAGACTCTCACCGTCATATGGAAGCACACTGGGGAGCCTAGGACAAGAACAAACCTTGAGAGTGTAGGTGAAAAGGATGTCAGGGCGATCGACATATATGATTCAGACATACTTGCCACTTCTAGGAAGGGGGGTTGCGCTGAGGAGGATTCTCAAGTACGCAGCGAGTTTGCAGGGGCAGACCTGAGAATACTCGTTAGCCATGTTAGGTTTCATCCAGTCCTCGGCCACCTAGGCGGGAGATCAATCCTGCTTGGTCTACTCGATGAGCAGACGAAGATCGAGATCTGCAGAGAAGCAGTTGAATCATACCTAGAGGGCGGTTCTTTCGAGGTCGAGGAGCAGCTGAGGCGAGTAGACCCTTTGAGCAAAATCCCAGGCCCCACTCTGGCACTGAACCTTGCGATAGACAA
>JAGTQV010000130.1:1776-4171 GCA_018397035.1 Candidatus Bathyarchaeota archaeon
TCTCAAAGGTCTTCGCAGGCGACCTCGACGACTCTTTCAACAGCGCTGTTAAGCATGTCAATGACGTCTCTAAGGCAGAACTGAGCAAGGCTCCAGACGTTGTAATCGTCGGTCCCGGTGGGAGACCTTACGACTACACCCTCTCCCGATCGCTGGAGTCTATCATGTTGAACATGAGCGTCCTCAAGAGAGGTGGTGGAGTAGTGCTGGTCGCCGAATGCATTGGAGGGTATGGTGGTGAAGACTTCAGAGATCTCTTCTGTAAAGGTCACGACCCGAAGCAACTCAGATCCATCCTGAAGAAAGACCCTGCTTGCGAGTCAGTGAAGGCTTATTTCCTAACTCGGCTCCTAGAAGACCGTCGGGTATACCTCGTCTCCGTGATGCCAGACTACTATGCTAGAGGAGTCTTCCACCTGAAGACCTCCCGGACCGTAAATGATGCTCTCCAATCATTACTGAGAGCCCTTGGAAAAGACTCGAGTGTTGCTGTCCTGCCGTACGGCTCCTCCACCCTTACATCCACAAGAGCAATGCCTTAGGGAGTCCTGAATTGCCGAATAAGGCCTTGACTCTCCTACTTCTGCTCCTTATCTGCAGTATCCCCAAGGATACATCTGCCGACAGTTCCGATGTGGGTGTGGAGTTGACCGCGAGGAGGGTGTCGGACCTACGTGTCAAGGTAGTCTTCATGGGCTTCAATCCTGAGCTTGTGAACACATCATACCTCAGGTGGAACCTGCCTTCCCTGAAGATCCAGCAATGCCTAAACCCCGGTCAAGCGACAGGGGTTCAGTACAGGCTGAACTACGACCTCGTCTTCGCACCCAGAGATGTCGAGGATCTGTTCGTTGACTATCTGGATTCTTTGGTTAAGATCGAGATCTCGAGGAACCCGTTCTTCGGGGTCAACCTCACGAATGCGTTCTACCCGGCTGGGCTTGTGGAGAACTGGCTCAAATTTCACGAGTCGGAGCTGGGTGGTGATCCGAAGCCAGGGTACACGCTCGTCCTAGCCAACCTGACGGGTAGGATACCGTCAGTCACGCCCAGCCAGTACGACGATTACCTCAACAGATCGATTAGCAAGATCACGCCACACTACTATAACGTCACCTGCTTCGACATAGACCTCCACATGACTCTCAAGAGACGCTGGATGACTTCCTGGGGGGGAGTTGAGAGGCTATACTATATCGACCTATCGGCAGGGCCAAGCAATGTCACGAGGCAGCTCCCACTCCAATGGGTGATAAGAGCCAATAACATCAGCCTCCAAGACGCATATGGCTCCAGATGGCTGACCCAGTACCTGGCTGACTACATTTACGGTCCGGTCGATAGTCTCTTTGCTCCTGACTTCATCTACCCGATCAGACTTGCAAAGAGATACCTGATAGACATACTGGTCATCGACAACAGAACCGACTATCATATCCCGCAGCTGGAGAACGCTTTGAACCCTGCAAGGATCAGGATTGAACTGGAAAAGCTCCTCCCATTCGCTGAGGTCAGTGTCAAGACAAGGTTCATCAATGTCACTTCCTCAGCAGAGTTGACAAGGCTTGTGGTCACCTCCACTACCCCCATCGGGAAAGCGAATGTCTCGATAGTGGACAGTAGACCGCTGTACCACTGGTTTAACGAGGAGGGTGAAGGTCACCTCAAAGACTTCTTCAATGCTTCAGGGGATGATGCCGGCGTCCACATACCCGTAATCGCCTTCATCTTCAGTGGCGAGTATCAACTAGGGTTTACCTTCAAGGAGGAGCTGGTTTTGCCCACTCCTTCCGGCTCTATCTGGGGGGTGGCTTTAGGAGACATGGTTCTCGTCAGCCATTCCTCACGTGACCTGATTCGGGGGAACTTCACTGAGGAGAAACAGCCTCAGAGGGGTTTCGGCTTGACTAACACGATCCTCCATGAGGTCGGGCACATGCTCGGGCTCTCACACCCATTCAGGGCCGATCCCACACAGAATTTTGTGGCTTCAGTGATGTCCTACTACCCGTACGAGTATAGCTTCAGCATCTTTGACAGGGATGCCCTCCTGAGGGGGTATGTTGACAGCCTGCTGATAGCCTCCAAGGTTAACCTTGCTTCAACGCCACCAAACCTCCTGAACCAGAATCTGCTTTCATCGATTCAGGGTAAGGTCGAGATCGCTGAGGAGGCATACTCTAAGATGGACTATCAGGAGGCTCTCTCAGCATCCCTGGAGGCCAGGAGAGGAGCTGCGGTAGCAGTTCGCTTCGCGATCTTGACCTCGACAGCGGCCGAGGGTGCGCTCAAGACGTCCTTCGTGATAGCTGGACTCGTTACTGTGATACTGATTCGCCGCCTCCTCTCCAGATGATGGTCGAGAAAAGCTCAGCCCAAACCGCCAACTATTCAA
>JAGTQV010000128.1:0-2877 GCA_018397035.1 Candidatus Bathyarchaeota archaeon
TGCTACCCTCCTCACCTCGAGTCTAGTTCTTTTCAACGCCGCCTCAAGCTCCTCCACCGATATTATGCTTCTCGGCTTGACATGTGTGAAGTCTAGGCATATGGCGGACGTGATGAAATTCCCGAGAGGTATCTCATCTATTTTCTTGGCTCCTGGCTTGTTGTTTATGTGCCAGATGGAGTCCACATGTGTGGGGCCATGGTCAGACAGCAGCAGGCCAAATGTTGCGTAGCTGAACTCACCTTTCTCGCCGTGGACAGAGCCGAAAGTCTCTTCATGTGTATGGAAAGGAAAGACTACGGTCTTGAGGTGGCCTGGAAAAACAGGCATACCGTTGTATATCTCCTGAGTTAAGTCTACTACTTCCAAACTCGACACTCCGCCCTACCATTCACATATACTTTAGTTAAGAGCCTTCTTGCAGGATTGGAGGCAACCGCAAAGACCAGTCCACGTATCAACCCAGAAAATGTTTTTATCGACTCATTATTCTAGCATTGCGGAAAGAGTGGAGCCAATGAAGACGTCGTTGGATACTTTCTTCGACCCAAAGAGCGTCGCTGTCATAGGGGCCTCGAACACCCCTGGGAAACTCGGGTATATCGCGATCGAGAACCTGATGAAGATCGGGTACCCGGGGAAGATCTACCCTGTGAATCCCAAGGTGAGTGAGGTCCTAGGCCTGAAGGCCTATCCGAACGTAAAGGATATTCCGGGGCCGGTCGATGTAGGCTTAGTCCTTGTTCCAGCCGAGGTGGCGATTGGGGTCATAGCTGACCTAGCTGAGAAAGGTGTGAAGCATGCCGTTGTAGTGGCCGGAGGATTCGGAGAGGTAGATGAGAAGGGTGCAAGCAGACAAGAGCAGATGGTGGAGATAGCCAGGAAAGCCGGTATGCGGATAATAGGTCCGAACACTACAGGTATAATCAGCAGTCCAGCGCGTTTCTCAACCACTTTCCAAGCAGGGGTTGAACTGAGGCCTGGACCAGCAGCCTACATCTCCCAGACAGGAAACTTCGCCTCGATAACCTTCAAGTGGATCCTCTCAAAGGAACATTTCGGCATCAGCCGCGTCATCGGGTTAGGAAACAAATGCGACGTTGACGACGCCGACGCCCTGGAGTATCTGGAGACGGATCCTGAGACGAAGGTGATAGCGATGTACATCGAGGGGATCAAAAATGGGAGACGACTAATCGAGGTTGCGAGAAGGGTAGCAAAGAAGAAACCTATCCTGGCTTTGAAGTCAGGTAGGACATCTGCAGGTTCGAGGGCAGCCCACTCACACACAGCATCCCTTGCAGCAGACGATACCATAGTTGACGCTGCATTCAAGCAAGCCGGAATAATACGGGTCAGGAACTACATGGATCTTGTGAACTACACGAAAGCCTTCGTCTACCAGCAGCCGCCAAGAGGGAACCGTGTAGGGGTGATAACGCCCTCCGGCGGTCTAGGCGTGATCACAGCCGATGCATGTGAGAGCTCAGGCCTCCAGGTCGCAAGACTCAGCGAGGAGACCCTTGAGAGATTCAGGAAGGCGAGCCCCCCATTCATCGATGTGGGTAACCCATACGATATCTGGCCCTCAGTCTCCCTTGTAGGCATGGATGAGGCCTACAGAGTAGCTATAGAGTCCATGTTTGAAGACAGAAACGTCGACGCGATCGTCGCCGGCTTCATGGTCACCAAAGGCTTCACTGAACTGAAGGACAACAGCTTCATCGCAGCCGCATCAAGGAAGCACTCTGACAAGCCTATAGTGGTCTTCGCTACGAGCGAGTGGGAGATGGTTGATCGAATGCAGGCTGATCTCGAGAATCAAAGTGTGCCAGTCTACACGTCCCCTGAGTTGGCTGTCGAAGCCCTAGCCACCATGTACAGGTATTCCGTGATCAGGGCTTCCCTCTAGAGGTCTACGCCTCCCCTCTCCCCAAGATCAGCCTGTAAGGGTCAACCTCCTCCCTCAGTGTCCGCAACTCCTCACGCGTCGGCGGATCGTTCTGCCTCACTTTGCTAGGGATGACCAGTTCAAAGCCCGTATTCGCTACGACATCCTCAACCGTCACCCCTGGGTTAAGTGCATATAACCTCATCCGCTTACTTTTCTCATCAAAGTCGAATGTGCCCTTCGTCGTGTAGACCTTGTATGGGCCTGTGCCAGGCGGCAGCCCGATCCTCTCTCGTGCTCCAGGGCCATCAAGGTATCCTGGCGAGGTTATGTAGTCAACCTTCTCGACAAACCTCCTTCTCTCATGATTCATTATTATCATGGTCCTCCAGGCGAACGACGCGAAGGCGTTCGCGCCTCCACTCCCTGGAAACCTGACCTTAGGTGCATGGTAGTCGCCTAGGACTGTAGAGTTGAGGTTGCCGTACTTGTCTATCTGCGCCCCGCCTAGGAATGCGTAGTCCGCGAACCCTGCCTGCGCTATCTCGAATGCCTCTGAACTGTCAGCAGCCCTCAGGGCTCTCCACGTCGTTCTCGAACAGGCTACTGAAAGTGGTAGAGTCGGCATTTCAGGTCCTATGCCTCCAACCTCAAAGATCGGTGTGATCTTCAGGTTCCTCGTCTTCTGTGCCAGTGATGTGACAAGCATCGGTATCCCTGTCCCAACATAGATTATCTTCCTGTCCTCTATGTCCCTGCTGGCGACCACAGTCATCAATTCCATAGCGTTGTATTCCTCGTTCATGCAGGTGCGCCCCCCGGCTTGACTCTTAGAAACTCAAGATCTTCAAGATACTTCAGCTTCTTTGCTCCACCGATCTTCTCCAGGTACTCCTCGAATGAGTCGACGCTGAAGACGTACTTGTCATAGTACCGTCTCAAAGCCTCCCCAGTGGTGTCCTCGCACGCGGCCGTGTACTCCTTGA
>JAGTQV010000128.1:2889-3031 GCA_018397035.1 Candidatus Bathyarchaeota archaeon
CTACATAGTACATTCCAGGCATGTTTCCTGGATGGGAGCCGTATCGAGCCTCGACCACAGCGTCAACATAGAAGTAGGGGACGAAAGTCCTGTCAGGCTGCTTCCTCATATCCTCAGTATCCACTATCCTCTCTGTGCTCAG
>JAGTQV010000128.1:3114-3479 GCA_018397035.1 Candidatus Bathyarchaeota archaeon
CCTCATGAACATGGATCAGCGCTACATCAGTGTAGAGGGCGGGGACAAGTACAACCTCCTCCCCTGTGAAAGGACATTCAACCTTCACAGCCCCACTGTACTTGAAGCCGTCTGCCCCCATCATATGTCTTACAGGGATGAAAGGTATCCCCATAGCCGCGGCCTTGTGCCTCCAGGCCATCGATGCGTTATCCCACTCTGTGAGGATTATCTCGCCTCTGGCGATAGCCTGCTCCACGATCTTCCTGGCCATCCTAGGTATGCCCATCACCTCAAGCCCTATGATGTAGCCTGGGTCTATGCGGCTGACCCGGCCGTTGTCAGTGAGCAGATTCACGTCATAAGATCTTGTTCCTCCAGCCACG
>JAGTQV010000128.1:3681-4226 GCA_018397035.1 Candidatus Bathyarchaeota archaeon
GGCTCTCAAACCTGGTTCCTTTCTCGAGGATCTTCATCTCCACAACTCAGCACCCCGTCTCCACAGTCGGCCGACTAACTCAAGGCCTTGACTCTTCAGAATTTAAGAGTTTCATCTCTTGCCTTCCCGTCGAATCTTCAGAGGTCACCATAGATCTTTGTAATGGATACGCGGGTACCGTTGACTATATGAATAGATGTGTTCTCTCACGTCTCTGGTTGGCTGTGGAGGGTGAGTTGGGGTTTGTTTAGGTTAAGGTCTACCCAAGACTATGCCTTCAGGATCTATTGTTCTGAGGATTCTTAACTCTCTCTCGGTCGGTGTCTCACTCACCCTTACGTATGGTGGGATTACCAGTTCGAAGCCGCACTTCTCTTTGATATCTTCTTGAGTGACGCCTGGGTGTGTTGAGATCAAGGTCATCCTCTTTGTCTGTTCATCAAACCCGTACACGCCAAGTTGTGTAATCACCCTGTATGGGCCTGTATCTTTCGGGAGTCCTGCCCGCTCCCTTTCACCAGGGCCTCTAAGGTAGCCGGGCGTCG
>JAGTQV010000139.1 GCA_018397035.1 Candidatus Bathyarchaeota archaeon
CAAAGATAGAGATTGAAGGTTGAGAGAAGACAGAGACTGGAACATGAAGGTATGCGAAGAGGCATGATGCCCCTCGTACGGAAAATGAATAAATAGCGCACCCAGACGTTCTACTATTCCCTGCCTGGTGTGCAAGGATGAAGATGACCAAGGAGATCAACACATACTGCCCGAAGTGTGGAGTCCACACGCCGCACACCGTATCAGTCTACAAGAAAGGTCGAGAGAGAGCATTAGCCGGCGGCGTGAGGAGGCATGAGCGGGAGAAGCACGGTTACGGAGGCCAGAAATGGCCTGAGCTGAAGCGTACAGCAAAGACCACGAAGAAGCAGTTACTCAAGCTGCGATGTAAGGGCTGCGGGTATACGCTCCAGAGGAGCGGCATCAGGCTGAGAAAGATGGAGCTGGGGGCTTGAGGACAACGGTCAAGAGAGGCATAATACCGAAGCCTGAGAGCAACTTCCTGAAGGTAAGATGTCCTAAATGCTCTAACGAGCAGACCATCTTTGACAGATGCTCCACCATAAGCAAATGTAATGTCTGCGATGAGGTCTTAGCTGAACCTTCTGGGGGGAAAGCCTCGATAAAGGGCGAGGTCGTTCAGACACTCACCTAGAGGTGGACAAAGATTTCTTTCCAAGGATACCCGGAGATAGGTGACGTAGTCATAGCGACGGTTACCCGGTTAACAGACTACGGAATCTACGTCAAGCTGGATGAGTATGGCGGGAAGGAGGCGCTCGTCCACATCTCAGAGATATCGACGACCTGGGTCAAGAACATAAGGGACCATGCGAGGGAAGGACAGAAGCTCGTACTCAAAGTCCTCAGAGTCAACCCTCAGAGAGGACAGATAGACCTCTCACTCAGAAGAGTGACTGGAAGAGAGAAGACTGAGAAACTCCTTGAATGGAAGAAGAACAGGAAGGCCGAGTCTATCCTGAAGGCAGCGGCTGAGAGAGCAGGAATAGGCGCTGATAGAATAGAGGAGACCAAGACCAAGATACTCTCGAAGTACCCGAGCCTATTCGATGCCCTAGAGGAGTCGACTGAGGCCGGCGATAAGGTCTTCACAAAACTCGATATCGAGCAGGAATGGGCTACAGTGCTGGCTGAGACTGCCAAACAGAAGATCAAGATCGATACGGCTGACGTCGAGGCGACTCTGGAGATCTCCAGCACAAAACCTGACGGGATAGACCACGTCAAGGCAGCCCTCTCAAGCGCAGAGAAGGTCAAGGCTGCAAGAGGAGGGAGGGTGACGGTCTACACTGTCGGAGCCCCAAAATACAGGATCGAGGTAACCGCCAAGGACTACGACGACGCTGAACGGATACTCCGGGAAGCCATCAACCAGGCGGTTGAGACGATAAAGAGTCTGGGAGGAACGGGACGCCAGCTGAGTTGAGATGGCAGATACGCAGATGCCCGAGATGCCGAGGATACACGCTCAAAGACACCTGCCCCAGATGTGATGCTGAGACCGAGACCCCGATCCCAGCCAAGTTCTCACCACAAGACAAGTATGCAAGGTACAGAGTACAGAGGTTGAGCCGGGATGGAGACTATGATAGTAGAGGGAGCGGCGAAGCCGAACAGACCCGTGATCGTTGAAGGACTCCCTGGCCTAGGTTCAGTAGGAAGGATAGTGACGAGAGAGATCATCCGAAGCCTCAAAGCCAAGAGGATCGCCACCCTCTACTCACCCTTATTCCCATACTACGCACTGGTAGACAGTAGGGGGGTTGTGAGGCTGCCCTGGAACGAGTTCTACTATTGGCGGAGCATGAGACCGGGGAGGGAGATAGTCGTGATAACAGGGGACTGTCAACCCCAGACCTCAGCCGGGCAATATGAGGTCGCCGACACCATCATGGAGTATGCTGAGAAGTACTCCTCCAGACTGATAATAACCGTCGGCGGATACACAGCCCAAGTAGAGGATGAGGCGAAAGTCATCGGAGCGGCAACAGACAGGGATACTGTGAAGAGGTTAACTGAGCTCGGAGTTATCGTCGATAAGTCAGGCATACCCGTGGTAGGGGTTTCAGGCCTCATACTCGGCCTAGCACAGTTCAGAGGTTTGCCGGCGGCATGTCTCCTCGGCGAGACCTCAGGCTACGTTCCAGACCCCAAGGCTGCAAAGAGCGTCCTTAGAGTATTGGTCAAGCTTCTAGGGATAAAGTTAGATCTGGCCGGGATCGACAGGGACATAGCCAGGATGGCTGAGGTCGAGTCGAGGATACGGAAAGCCGAGAGGGACATGGACCTCGCATTGAGAGGCAGGATAGCAGAGAAGACTGTCAGCTACATATCTTAGAGGGGTTGAGTCCGCTACTGCAGCTCACCCACAGTCACCACTACTATCCTGCTCGTCATAGCCTCATACTCTGCGGTCCCTGTCCAGGAGGCACGCACATAGTATACACCCGCTGCCTCAGGCCGCCATTTAGGCGTGAAGACGCCCTGAACAGGCTGGCCGATTATCGCCGGCGTCCATGTCCGATTATCAGTGCTTACCTCGAAGGTGACTTGACCCTCAGACAACTGCGGGTATATCCGGACGTCTACGCTTATGTTCTTCCCGAGGCTGGTGACCGTCGGCTCCACATTCAACTTAACCGTCGGCTTACCCTTCAGGACGCTCAGAGCCTGTGTCTGGCTCGTCGCCGAGGCGTACTTGCCTGCTAGTCCACTCCACCTCGCCCTGACCAAGTACTCGCCAACCCCAGGATCCCAAGTGTGACTGTAGGTCCCATCCTCAACAGTCAGAAGATCCTTTATCGTAAGCCAGGTATTCCCTCCATCCTCGGAGTACTGGAGGCGGACTGTAAGGTTGCTTAAGGGTCTCGACTCCTCATCCACGAGTCTTCCTGATACCTCAACCTTCTCCGGAAAGCTCATGTTCAACCTTCCAAGGTTGATGGTCAGATTCGTCCTTGTCAGGTAATTCACCTGGTAGACTAATACGAACTTGTTCGAGGAGACGAATGCAGGTGTGAAGAACTCATTACCCTGCTCCTTGGAGTATGCTCCAGACATCACGAGTCCAAGTAGGGTCGAGTTCGAGACGCCCACCTTGTCGACTATCGTCTTGTTCGAGACCACCTTATCACCCACGGTCAAGATGCGGTCGTAGACTGTGTAGGCCTGCTCACCCTCCCCGACCCTGCGACTGTAGAAGTTCACAGTCTCCCCGTCGAGTGTTGAGCCGTTACTTATCCTCGCCATCCAGTACCACTTGCTATCCTCGCCATACCCATAGAAATGGACAGTGTTATCCTTCATGTACCAGGTCACAAGTACCGCCACATGACTGACATTATACCTTTTAAGCGTGACCAGAGCCTTGTCTGTGTCTGAGAGGAAAGTTCTCCCAATTACCGATATCTGAGTCGTGTTCATAGTTCCGTTGTCAGCCAGGGAATGCTTGTCACCGATGGCTGTTATCCAGTAGCCATAGTCCCACCAGGAGAAGACGACAGCATCCTCCCCCAGGTTGTCCCTCATCCATGTCAGAGCCTCAAGCCAGTCTTGGGGAGCCTGCCTGACTGTTGGCAGGCTTGACGTGACTATGGTTGCAGGGGCGTATGCGGCACGGACGGCGCTGCCGAATGTCGGCGCTATTATCAGCAGGAGGACGAGGAGTATGGCGACACCGAATTCCCTTCCAACCTTAGTTGTGAACCGGACCTTCCTCTTCGGGAATATTATCGCCTCTCTAACTATGTCAACAGCCGGCGTCGCCAGTTCTGTTACAGTTATCGCCGCCAACAGAGCGAGAGACGGGGCAAGTATCAAGGAGAGCCTGACAAGTGACGCTGCAAAGTACAGCGAGGATAGGCCGAACAGTATGATGAAGACGTCGCCGGTACGGTGCCGCTGACCGGCAAAG
>JAGTQV010000131.1 GCA_018397035.1 Candidatus Bathyarchaeota archaeon
CAGACAGATCATTAGAGGCCTATGCCTGAACCGGTCTCAGCTTCAACGTCCAGGTTGACCCATTTATTCCCTGAAATTCTGTGGAGGAAGTACTGGAATGGCCCATCAGCCGTCATCGTTGTCGTGTCGCCGAAGACGACTTGACCGAGATCGATTGAGACGTGACTGTGTTTGTTCACGTAGTCTGCGATCTCAGGTGCTCCAGAGCCCAAGTTGATCCATGATGAGCCTGAGAATCCTGTGAATTGAACATGGGTTATATGGATGATCGGTTTCCCTCCATCGTATAGGTCCTTGACGGCGTCCATGGTCTGTATCGTCGTCAGATAGTTGCCGGGGTTACCCAGATTGTTTGTGTGAACATGGATCGGATGCGGGAGGTTCAGGAACTTGTTGACTTTGCATAGGCCTCTAATGATCTGTCTGGGGGTTACGTCGAAGTTTGTGACTGTCTCGTCGAGCCCGCGGAGAAACTTTCCCCAGCCCCATACCTCAACTCCTCCCGGATCGACTATCTTGATCGCATATCCCTTGGTAGCTTTGAGCATCCATGCAACATAGGCGGCGCACTCTTTGATTTTCTCATCTCTCAGGTATTCCATCACAAACCAGTTGTTTCCAAATAGCGGGAAGCAGGCCTTGTCAATTATCGGTGTTGAGTTCAGCTCTTCATGTGTATGCCTCGTCTTCAGCGGCGGGGTTGCAGGTTCGAAGACAGTTGTGTACCCCATCCTTGCATACCTGTAGCCCGTCGTCCTGGTTGAAGGTACGGAATGTCCTACTCCAGAGAGGGTGTGTCTTGTCTTTGGCTCAACATCCTGGCGGTGGTCTTCAGGCCGCAGTAACCTACCGGAATTGACCTTTGACCCGGCAATGTGGGAGTGGAGATCCACCCCGCCAGGCATGACTACCATACCTGACGCATCGATCTTGCGGCATCTCCGCCGGACCGACCCGACTATCTTCCCGTCCCGGATGAATATGTCCTTCTTCTCTCCCCGAATATTGTTAAGCGGATCGAATACGGTCCCGTTTATTATGGCCAGCTCGCTGATCATGACCCAGCCCTCCTGAGAGACTTCACCCTGCGAAGGATAGAGCGGAGGATCTCGACGTCAGACTTGATCCCTCGAGGCGGTTTCACCAGAGGTCTCGTCTCCAAGACAACTCCATCCATCCTGTATACTGTCCCACCTACCTCTACTCCAACATGTGCCGAGGGTAAGACGACGTCGGAACACAAGGTCGTTGGGGTTATGTGAGGGTCTATTGTTACCAGAGGGATGGAGGCCAAGTTCGCCGCTGCCTGACGAGGAAAGTTCGACACCGGATCCGAAGCGACGATCAGAGCTGAGTCGCACTCGTTTCTGGCAAGCAAGTCTACGGCGGAGGTCTCGCCGGGGTTGTACCTTGGATATCCCTGCGTGAAGTCAACTGCGTAGGGGTAGCCTGTCAGCCAGGTCATGACGTTGTTCGCGCCGTTGACGTTGAAGTGTCCCCTCATCGGCATTATGACAAACTTTGTCTTAGAGTTCAGTTCCCGAACTAGAAGCAGCGCGGCTTCGATGTTCCTGTTCTTGCCTGAGCTCATAGTGAGGCCGAGACCAAAGAAAAGAACTCCGAACTCGCAGTTGATCATCAACTCGGCGAGCTCTTCGATCCTCTCGGTCGGGACGCCTGCTACCTCTTCCACCTCAATCTCATCCCCTCGCACTGCAGCTGTGAGCGCGCACATAAGCTCGTAATCCTCGTTAGGCCTCACCTGGATGAAGACATCTGCCATCTTGGCGGTGTCAGTCCTCCGAACATCAAGTACCACCAGCTTCCTTTCTGCTCTCGAGGGACGAAATCGACCTTTGCATGTGACAGCGTATCTGGAGATGTGCAGTGGGTGCGCGTGGACAGGGTTGCTGCCCCAGTAGACTACCAAGTCAGCCCTGTGACGGACCTCCCCGAGCGTGCATGATGACTCCCCAATTTCGTGGACTCCAAGGATCGTGGGGCCGTGACAGGTTGAAGTCGTGTTGTCGATGAAGCCTCCAACCTCCTCTGCTAGCTCAACACCCACCTCAACAGCCTCGCAGCTGGTGAGGCTCCACCCGTAGAGGAGCGGCGACTTCGACTTGGTGAGTATCTTGGCTGTTGCATTGACAGCTCTCTCGTAGGTACACCCTGAGAGTCCTCTCTTTCCTCTCATCATCGGTTGCATGATCCGTTCATTCATGTATCCTAGGAGTTTGCTGCTAGACATTGCACACGCATTCCTCACATTCACTATCCTGCTCCCTTGAACTACCACCTCTAGATGGTCACAGCAGCAACCGCAGACTGTGCAGACAGCGTTTTCAATAACCTTCTTGTTCATTGATGAGTCACTTCAACCTTCGATTCTCTCTGTCAGCCTTTCTGAATGATAGTCTGACCAACTCCTCCACGTTCAGGACATCTTCACCTCTCGCCGGCTGCAATACTGCGGAGATTCCCTTGTAAGCAGGCATGCCAGACCCGTCAGTATCGCAGCCCACGACCTGCGCTGCCCAGAGGCCGTAAGGCATGAAGACCACACTCGGTGGGATTGGTTGCGTGGGGGAAACCGCCCTGACCACAACCCTTCCATGTTCAGTACTGAGGCAGACATTCTCCCCGTAACTGACTCCGATCTTCGAGAGGTCCTCAACATTGATCTCGCAGCAAGCTACGGACTGGAGGTGGAAATCAGAGAGTTTACCCTGCTCCTTTGATCGACCTTGACTGAGACTCCTTCCAGTCAAGAGGGTCACTCGGACAGATTGCATTCTCTTGGATCCCCCTGGTTGAGTTGATCCCGACGGATTGCGCCCGCATAGGGCGTCATTGTCTAGACGCCTTAAGCCTTCTCAAGGAATCTCGCATCACCTTGGTTTCACGGTCAGGCCGTCTCCCTCAAGAGGTTCTCATATTCAGCCTTATCCATGTGTGTCGAGTGTACCTCCTCAGGGAATCTGCCCTCCTGAACGTCCAGCCTGTAGCTGGCTAGTGCAGTTACTGCCGTATCGTGTAGGTTTGCGTACTGTTTCGCAAATCTCGGGACGAGTCCCAGAGAGAAGCCTAGGATGTCAGATATGTTCAGTCCTACACCGTCACAGTGGGGGCCTGACCCCCAGCCTATTGTAGGTATCTTCAGCCTCCTAGATACCAGCCGGGCGACCTCGGCTGTCGTGAACTCGAGGACGATCGCTGACGCACCAGAGTCCTGTAGAACAGCGGAGTCCTCAATTATCCTCCTTCCGCTCTGAGCGGTCTTGCCCTGGACTTTGTATCCGCCTGCGAGGGAAGCCGTCTGAGGTGTAAGCCCTATGTGGCCGACGACTGGTATCCCGGCCTCACTTATCGCCTTCAACCTATCAGACATCTCTTTGCCCCCCTCCAGCTTCACAGCATCGACGCCGGTCTCCTTCATGAAGCGCCCAGCGTTCCTCAGAGCCTCTTCAACAGTCTGATAAGACATGAATGGCATATCTGCCAGGATTAGGGAGCGCTTCACACCCCTGACTACTGCTTTGCAAAACGTTATCATCTCGTCCATAGTGACAGGCACGGTGCTGCTGTATCCAAGTGCGGTCATTCCGACACTCCCGTCTCCGACAAGGATGACATCGACACCAGCTTTGTCGGCGAAGCAAGCTGTTGGGTAGTCGTACAGACTTATCGCGACGATCTTTTTGCCCTCCTTCTTCATATCCAGAAGGTCAGTTACCGTGATTTTTTCTCTTTCCACGCCTATCCACGCCTTCAGATACAAGATTCAGACTTACGATATAAGACTGATAAAGTGACTGAGGAAAAAGTCTCCAACTGGCTGAGAATGGCCTACCGGTTTCTTTTCGCAACAACTTCCTCCGCTGCCCTGACTATGTCAACATGTGAGAGATTGTATTCGGACGCGAGTTCATCGATGTTCCCTGTCTGGCCAAATCTATCCTTGACACCTATCCTGCGCATCGGCACAGGACAATACTCCGAGAGAATTTCTGCCACGGCTCCGCCCAGACCGCCTACGATGCTGCTGTCCTCCACAGTCACTATTCCTCCAGTATCTCGTGCAGCCCTCTTGATCGACTCCTCATCGAGTGGCTTGATGGTATGGACGTTAATGACTCTGGCTGAGA
>JAGTQV010000134.1 GCA_018397035.1 Candidatus Bathyarchaeota archaeon
CTTGCACCTTACCTAGCCCTAGCTGGACTGGTAGCAGCAGTATCAGGAGTTGTAGTGGTCGGAGGAAGGAGTAAAGACTAAGTCTCTCTTCTGCCGTAGCCTTTTGGGCTTGTGCGGACCTAGCAGAGTGAACCACTGATCAGCAGCAGATCTGAAACCCTCCAAGACAGTTCTCCGACAGCCTACAGATCATCACAAGAGCCATTCTGACTTGGAGCCCTTAGGGACATCTGTCTGCACACAAACGTCCACCAAAAGATGTCTGAATCTTGGCAAATAGCAGACAGTGTCCTTTTTTCCTAACTTGTGTAGGCAACGATCTTCACAGCGTCAGTGAGGTGTTTCTCGCAGATCCATTCGGCGTTCGCTTGCTCTGCCAGTGTTTCAGCGGTTAGTAACATGTTGAATGCTACACGGGTGTCTCCTGTCTTGCCGGCTTCCTCAGCAACGAGATCCACAAATCTGGATGGCAACGCGCCTGGCGGGAACGTCGCTCTAGCTCGCCTCTTAAGGATGCTGCCCAGTTACTCAGCAGTATGGGGAGGGAAGATGACCGGTACTGGTTGGAGGCTGCTCTTGGCTCTTGCTGGCACCCCAGCCAGGTCCTCGAACCGGTTGCTCACCAAGACCAGAGTCACATTAGGAAGACGATTCAGATAGTAGACCAGTGGTTCGCGTTCTTTGAATAGGATCGCGTCAACCTCATCAATCGCAACCGGAACAGGGACGGGTGCTATTATCCTCTCAAGCTCCTCCTTGAGCCGAGTCATCTGCCAGCCCGAGCTTGGGACAGCCACCCCAAGTTGCCTCACAACCTCCATAAGAGTGAAGTAAGGATTACTCATCAGTCCAGCGTTCACTTAAACCAGTAGCGCGATGGTATGGGAAGGGCTTTTGGTAAGCTGCAGCGCTCAGTCCATACTATGAGCGCTTTTCTTTGTGGTCTGGATGTGCATAGGGATTCAACCTATGCAACATTAATGGATCGTAATGGTGAGACGGTCAGTCAGAGAAGAATAGTGAATGATAGAGTCCTATCATATCTCTCGGATTGCCGGATAGATAGGATTGGCATGGAAGCCTCCAATCAGGTAGCCCCACTATACAGGCAACTGAGAAAGAGAGGCTATGATGTCGCTGTCTCTCATCCAAAGAAGGCACGCTATATCGCAGAGGCATTGTCTGAAGAATTTGAGGCTGAAGAGGTAAAACAAGAGGACTCGGTTGAGGCCGTGACTAGCAGTCTGCTGCTTTCTTACTTCTATCCTGCAATCTCGTTGAGTCGAAACTTCTGCCAGTCGCCACTGATTTGATATCGAGAAGGGAGACTCAGCTTGAAAACTCTGCGAGAATGATGAATGCTATTGAAACTTAAGATAGAACAAATAGTACATATCATTACCATATAGCTAAAATGATGCATATTGGACTAAGATAGCATAAATAAGCTATGCTTAAACATATTCACTTCATAATACATCATCAAGCCGAGGCATTTCGTGGCAGTCATTGGAGACGTAATCAGCTCAGCCAAGATAAGGGATCTAGAGGATCTTATAAACCGGCTGAACAAGACCCTCAGCCAAGTAAACGCTGATTTTGCTAATGATATCCACGCTCCACTCACCCTCACTAGGGGGGATGAAGTCTCAGGAGTCTTAACTGGAATAGAGAATACATATCGAATAGTAGACACAATCCTTGAAGCAGTTCATCCCAATCTCATTCGGTTTGCTATAGTTTGTGGACCGCTTGAAATGACCATCAAGAGCAGAGATGCGGAGAGAATCAGCGGAACAGCCTTCCGACAAGCAGCAGAGATCATTTACTCCCGAAAGCCTGAGAGTCTCATCACACTCCAGATTAATAACGTCCTAATAGACCAACTGCTCAGCTCCCACATGAACCTCATCTTCTTCCTCAAAAGACAATGGACAAAAAGGCAGTTCGAAGTAATCGCTCTGTACAAGAAATTTGAGAACCAAAAAGAAGTCGCCAAAAGGCTGAAGATAAGACAACCAACCGTATCCAGAATCCTCCAAACAGCCAACTACGGCGAAATCTCCAGAGCAGAGCAAACCATTAATGAAACATTGAAGGAATACCAAAAACAGTTCGAGAAGGATAAGCCTTGATGTCAAACGTCGACCTCACCTAGCCCCACCTCCTCATCCTCACAGCTGGATATGTGATAACTCTCTGTCAAGCAGCATCCTCGTAAGAAGGGTCGTTTCAAAAATCGCAAAAGAGAACTTCAAGAAGATCAGCAAGGTCACGCTAGACACAGGATTGATCGTAGGCCTCTGCGAGAACATCCTGATAATTAGATTCATCCTGATCGAGCAGTACACCGCACTAGCTTTAGTGTTTGAGTGAACCCCTCGGAGTTTAGCTGTTGATTGAATCCCTCTGGCTTCAGCCTGAGGATGGGTGCTCTTTTCTATTCTTCCCATGATACTTCTATCTGGGAGGCTTTCCTCGCTCCCTGCGGGTAGCGGAGCGTATCCCTCTCCTCGCCGGCGAGGAGGTGTTATGGAATGGAGTTGGTCAGGTCAGCCCACAGCCTCGGCGAGGCTAACTTCCATCTGCAGTTCACGCCCAAGTACAGGCGTGACGTCTTCCGCGACGGCGAAGTGAAGAAAGCCTGCGAGGAGAGCTTCCGCGAGACAGCGGCCAGATATGGCTTCGCGGTCCACGCCGTCGAGTTCGGTCCGGACCATGCCCACATATTCGTGGGCGCATGCAAGAACCTGGCCGTCTCGGAGCTGGCTCACCTTCTGAAGGGTGCCAGTTCACGGAGACTCCGGGAGAAATGCTGGAACAGAGTCAAAGCCAAGCTCTGGGGTGACGCTTTCTGGACGGCCGGCTACTTCTACCGCTCCGTCGGCGCCACCACAAACGAGGCCATCAAGTATTACTTGGAACATAGCCAGAGGAAGCATTGGAAAGCCGTGGACCATGATATCTACCTACAATCCAAACAGAGGCCCATCACCGAATACATAGCGTAACCGGCATTGACCCCCTGAGCTTCAGCTCAGGGTATTTCAGTCTTTACGGCAAAGTCGATCGTCCGCTCTAGAGCCATGCAAGAAAGGCCGGAATACTACCTCGTCGGCGCAATGGTCAACTTCACCTTCTCAATTCTCATGGGCCTCTTAACCAAATTCTTATTGACCATTCTTTAGTCCCTTATCCTATTCACAATCTATCAATATCTGTCAGAGGCAGAAATCAGCTGAACGTGAAATACTTGTTCCTTCTCAGCAACTTCACCTTCACAGGCAACTTGTCCTTCATCTTTCCAAGCTGATCAAGTATCACTCTTGAGCTGGTAGTTGCAACCGCCTCGCCACCGTCATGCTCAATCAAGATTACCGCAAACTCTTCACAGCCCTCAAACTTGGAAGGAAACAGCTCATAGTCAAGCACCACAAGCGCGCAGGCTTTTCCCGTTATTCTTTGAGTTGACATGGAAAGATCCATATGGTTTGAGCCCCCACCCTCCAACTTGGAGGAGATTCCAGATAGAAGGGTACGAGACTCTGGAGTCATTGATGAACAGTCTGGATTTATCCTTTGTCAAACATCTGATTGTAAGCTGTTATCATCAGGATGGTCCAGGTAGGCCTCCACGCAACCCCTTAGGACTCTTCAAGGCTCACCTTGCCAGACGTTATCTGAGAATAAGCAGTCTGCGTGAGCTTGAACGTCGCTTATGGATTGATGAGAGGCTGAGAGCCATATGTGGCATAGGGAGAGAGGAGCGCATATACAGGAAACGCTCAATCATAGAGCTAGCCTTCGCGTGGCTCAAAGAACACCTCAACCTCAACAACCACAAGGCAAGAGGCCTGCAGAACATCACCATCCACGCCTCCTACTGCATACTATGCCTCCTCTACACCATAGAAGCATCACACAACACAAAACACTCATCCAAAACCAGAAGTTTAACCTACTGGACAAACCGACAATCAAGCTTAATGCCACGGCTGCTGAAACCCCAAGCCAG
>JAGTQV010000132.1 GCA_018397035.1 Candidatus Bathyarchaeota archaeon
GGTTGCTTCAGTCATCCCTGTGTCGACGAATTATTACATTTGAGATTTTTGGATGCATGTGAAACAAAAAAATATCAGTTCGATACTCGGCCTGGTGACGTAGGATCCACGCTATTTCTGGCTCATCGGAGCAGTAACACCACTCCTCATCTTTTCCGGGTCCTTTTCTCCACAATTTTTTCCACCTAAGTTCTTGATTCGTGATAGTAAACCTCGATGTGACCTGTAAGACGGTTAGCACCAAGGTCAGGATCGAAACTTTCACGCCACAAGCCCGGGAAAATATATTGAATCGTGCCGTCTGGGTCGAACATGCTGGTTCTAATCAGTCTCTTGACTTCTTCCCGGATGCTGAAAAGCATCCGGTCAGGCGCATAATTGTTCGCCGGAAGATCTTTCACCCAGACATCCACTTGGTAAACGCCTTCACTTCTGATCTTGTCAGCCCCTAAACTGATCGGGCTCTCCCGCGTCGCGACCTCGGGTCCCACGCTCACGTAAGGAAAGGTTGTATCTTTACTAGGCCAAGCTGCACTAACTCCAACAGAGACGGGGTTGTTGCTGTCGTCTTTCACATCGATGTTGTTTTTGAGAAGGGTGACGATGAGTTTCTTAGGGTCGTCCAATTCTAGCTCACCCGCTTCAAGTATGCCTGCTGATATTTTATGAGGCCGCCAGCCTTCCAGACCTTCAATCCCTTAACTTCATAATCTACGCTTTCCCAAGTGACGTGGTCGTTCTCCTGAACTACGCTGTCGGGTTTGAAGTATCCTTTAAGGTCTTTAGGAGTGTATTCACCTGCGAAAGCTTGAATTTCTTCTGCGTCTAATGGGTGAAGAAAAATTTTTTCATCCGCGACTGTATTCCATGTGTAGATCGGCTTGCCGTAATCGTCTGTCCCAGTTTGCTGCCGCCGCTTGATCGATAAAGTTTCGCCGTACTTATTCAGGATTGCGGGAATGTTCGACAATTAATCCTCGTCCCACGTGTTCTTGATCTCATCTGTCGCGTACCCTGTGCTTTTGATGAAAGAGATCTTCGTGTATAGTTTGAGGATTTCATCTATTTCCTGCTTCCAAACTTGTTGAACAGTGAAGGTTCCAGCCGTCTCGGAGTATTCGCCAATCGCGAAACTCTGCGGGTCTCTGCTTCTTATGATTATAGCGGTCTTGAGAGCGGAGAGTCTCCGAATTAATTTATCGCTTAATGATTGGGTTCCGAGTTTCTTTTCAATCCACGCGTCGGTCTCAGATATGAGTTCTGTAATATCGCCGTCGGCAAGTGTAGTGTTAATCACCCTTCTGACGTCGGCGGGTGTACAATACGACATCAAACTTACCTCTTTTGCTTTTCAATTCTGTAACGCCGTCTGTTGAAGGCTGCGACGCTTGAGCCTAATAGTCTGTCAAGCGCCCACATTGGAAAACCCGAGCCCGTCAACACCGGCAGGAAGAATTCCGGTGCATAAATCAGAGTAAAGATCAAAGTTGCGCCCCAGGCAATCGTAACGATCACTGCACATATAGCCCGTGCAACTTCAATCGCTCCCACTTCTGATTTTCACCTCCCCTTCTCGAGTAGCGAGATAGTGCGGACTAGGTGGTTGTGAATGTCAACTAGCAGCTCGGCTACTGCTTTGTTTCTGTCGTGAAGGAGATCTTCCAGACCCATCCAAGTAGTCAGTCACTCATCCCACGTTTCCTTCATCTTTTCTGCCTTGTACCCTGTTGACTTGGTAGTGTCCAAGTTCTAGATGACCGCTATGAAGATCCTTGAGATCCATGGAGAAGGCGACGAGTCCTGCACTTCAACATGATGGTCGCCTATCTTCACGATAGGCGCAGTTGCATTCATGATGATGTATTGGATTATCTTTGCCGCAAGCATGGCACAAACATATTTGACGGTGTCGCTCACAGTTGCGTCAGGGAAGTCTTGGCCGCGGTAATCCTCAATGACCGATTCACACCTTGGAAGCAATGTCCCCGTTATCCATCATAGGTGGCCTCGTCAGCGAAGCCGAGCATGTTATACTTTACCTGTGAATTCTGCTTTGCATTATCCGCGTCGATCTAGATCAGCCTCTTCCACCACGGTAACCCTCTCCAGTCGACAGCTACCGCAGCGCCAACGGCGCCAAGTCCTACCTTGAGAGACTGGCTGCATCGACTTCTGACATGCTGAACAAGGTGGGGCCTCACAAGACGCAGACTTCAGAGTCTCAGCCTTGAGAATTTCATTCCTAGGCCTAGATCTTCTGTATCTCCTTCCTCTTTTCCTTTCGGCTCCTTTCGCCAAGAGTAACTCAACTCCTGATCTTAAGAATAAGAGGCTGTGGAACAAGTCCACAGCTGAACCCCTAAGAAAAGCGGGTAGATTGAAAGTCAGGGTAGGCCGTGCTAAGAGATGACAGCCTACGTTATAATGCCTGTCAGTCTCCGGATCGCGTTGCCCACGACTAGTCTGGGTTCAAGCCACTGCCTGATTATGAACGCGTCATATCCGCAGGGTTCGTTTCGGTATCTTGCTGATTCTGTTGGACCGTTGCCCAACACTATTCCCGGGGCGGTACTGTCTCCTAGAACAGCGATACTGTCTGTTGGGGTTGCTTCAGTCATCCCTGTGTCGACGATGACCTGTATGCCAGGCCATCCAGGCAGCGTAAATGTGGTGCCGGTCTCAGCGACTTTGACTATTCCAGCCTTGACCAGCTCTCGCACGTAGCTGTTCCTGATGAAGGCATTCCATGCACGTGGGGGAACAGCCATGAAATCAGGCTCATAACCTTCCCCCTCGATTGCCTCTATCGCTTCCCCTATCTTGTTGAATGGGTCGTAGTCATTGTTGGGCGGTGTTGTCATGGCGTTCCAGCTCTCACCCGTGACAGCGGTTGCAGTCTTCATTACAGCGTAGATCTGGCTGTTCTCAGCTTGGGCGAGTGCTTTTGCCGCGTCTTCGACGTGCAGTCGGAGAATGTCGTGTGCTGCCCGTTTCTGCACCTCGTCCTCAAGAACCACGTGTGTAACATTCTTCCACAGGTCAAAGTTGACTCTAGTGTAGGTCTGAGCTTTGACCTCCGCCTCTACGAGCGGGGCGACCTTCTCCTGAGCTGCTATCTTGGTGGCTATGTCGACGCTCAAGGTCAGTTGAGGGATGTTGATGACTCGGCAGGCCTGACGCAGCCTGCATAGCGGTCTCGCCAATCCCAGTACTTCCTCAAGGACGACTTGGGCCTGGATTGTCGAGACGTCCAGAACTATTTGGCCTCGGTATCTCTCACCAGCCCGGCCTTGGTAGATCTTTCTCTCTACGGGGTTATGCCAGACAGATCCAACTAGCCTCATATCCTTCCCGATCTGTACTGCCTCCATCACCGCTCACCCTATGCTGGCAAAAGACGTATGAGGACCGTAGCGTCGGCTGATGCGGCAGCGGTCTCACATCGACCGACTATCTGCTCTTGCTTGTCCAGCTCTGCCTGCATCCCTGCCTCGGTGTATGTGGCGGGCGCGTCCATGGCTACGTAAGACTTCACCTTGCCAGCTGTGGAAGATATGGATACCCACTGGCCTTGAGCTATCGTGCCTGTGACTTTTGGCACCTCGACGACGCCTTCCTCCAGAACCTTACATGTTGCCTGTCCCGAGGCGGGCGCGGCTACAGTCTCAAGAGCCACAACGAAGGGTCCCTTGAGGGATGTGGTTGCATGTGCATAGCCGTCGGTGTCGTAGGCCAGTACGTAGCCTCTCGTGACACCAGTAGCAGTCTTCAACGTGTATTTCTGAACTTTCATTCCAAACTCTTTCTTTACATCTCCTGCCGCCATGTTCAGCTCAACTCTCCCTTTTCGTCGCGTGTGTAGCCGAAGAGTTCAGCCCTGACACTCTCAACAATATTGTCTATTTTGCGAGCTCTGAACTTCGCCTTTGGTCTGGGCTCGAATGTCATCTGTGCCACAACAACCTCAAGGTCGCTCTTCATAGTCTCCAAGGCGTCAGCGCTGTACCTCTTCAGTTCCTCGATAGCTTTGCTGCGATCTCGCTCGTCGACGATTTCCGCTCTGATCCTGAGGTCGGCCACCTCGGCCGCTAGGGCTGTCTGTTCCTCATCTTGGACCTTGGCCTTCCATTCCTTAA
>JAGTQV010000133.1 GCA_018397035.1 Candidatus Bathyarchaeota archaeon
CGATGATGCGGTCCTCTACCACCTCAAGCTTTAGGAGAGACGCTGTAGCGTACCTAAACTGGAGTAGAGGTTAATCCAGCATGTTCTTCTGGCTTCTGGACATCAACCATGAGGTCGTCAAAGATAACGTAGAGATAAGACTCTGGGGGAAAGACAGTTCAGGCTGCACTGTCCTCGTCGTCACTGAAGGTACACCTTACTTCTACATTCTGCCGAAAGAAGAGATGGATCTTGAGAATGCTCTGAGGAAGATTGAGGCTGAATGCGGAAAGCATAAAGAGATCGTCAAGACCGAACTGGTAGGCAAGAGATATTTTGGGAAGAGTGTGAAAGCCGTAAGGGTGCTCTGTAAGACCCCGGAAGCGGTTGAGAAGTACTCAAGGCTCCTCAGCAAGACGCTGCCGATAGGTGAGCACCTTGAGGATGATATTCGGCCGGCCACAAGATACATTCTCGAGAACAGTGTGAGCCCATCAGGCTGGTATGATGTGGAGGCTTCGAGAGTAGTAAGGCCGGGTCTGCATGTGGATCAGATCTACCGGGCGGTCAAGCCGCCGACCCTTGTCGAGAGGCTTGAGGCGCCGAATCTCAGGACTCTCGCCTTCTCGATCCTATGTATGAGTGAGAAGGGGAGTCCTGACCCGAGTAGAGACCCTGTCCTAGCGATCACGATCGCCCCACATCAAGGGAGGATAGAGCAGCTGGTCTCTGATGGGAGGGATGACCGCGAAATACTGGAGACGTTCACCTCAAGGATCGGTGAACTGGACCCTGACGTCATACTCGGCTACGGACAGAACACTTTCGACTGGCCGTACCTTATCGAACGGGCCAAGAGGCAAAAGGCTAGACTACCAGTAGACAGAATGGGTTCTGAACCGCACAGAAGCGTCTACGGCCACATCTCGGTGACCGGACGTGCAAACATAGACTTGGCAGACGTCTCCCACGACATTCCAGAGGTTAAGTTGAAGACGCTGGGGTCTGTGGCTGAGTTTCTCCAAGTCGCCAAGAGGGTGGATATTGATCGATTCCAGGATGCCCATGCAGGGGAGCTTTGGAGAAGCTTGGAGAGACGGAGGCCACTGCTTGAGAACCAGCAGAGAAGAGCCGAGGCGTCACTCAAGATCGGCCGGATCCTACTCGACTCAATGATCCAGATGTCGAATGTTACAGGGCTGCCTCTCGACCAGGTCGCCGCAGCGGCGGTCGGGCACAGGGTTGACTCATACCTCATGATGCAGGCCTACAGGCTGAATGAGCTGATCCCAAGGAGGACAGAGCAGCCCTACACCCCATATCAGGGAGCAACAGTCCTTGAGCCTAAGCCTGGGGTCCATGAGAACGTAGCGGTACTCGACTTCACATCTATGTATCCGAACCTCATGATAATCAACAATCTCTCACCTGACAGCTACGTCGGGGACGAGAGTATTCCCGACGGCGAGGTCATTGTTGCGCCCGAGGTAGGGTACAGATTCAGGAGGGAGCCGCCAGGTTTCTACAGACGCGTACTAGAATATCTTATCGCGATCCGCAGAGATGTCAAGCAGAGACTCGAAAAGGCAGATCCGAACAGTGTCGAGTACAGGGTGCTGAGGGAGAGGGAGAAGGCCATCAAGGTAGTCACGAATGCATGTTACGGATACGCTGGATGGGTTGGTGCCAGATGGTACGTCCGCGAAGTCGCCGAGTCAGCCGCAGCCTTCGGGAGGGCGACTCTGAGGAGGGTTCTTCAGATGGCGGAGAGTCTGGGTCTAGCTGTGATCTACGCTGACACAGACTCGGTCTTCGTCAAGTACGATAGATCAAAGATCGAGAGGCTTCTCAGAGAGGTTGAATCTGAAACTGGAATGGAGATAAAGATCGACAAGATCTACATACGAGTCTTATTCACCGAGGCTAAGAAGAAGTATGCAGGCCTCCTGCCTAACCAAACTTTGGATATAGTCGGCCTCGAGGCTGTTAGAGGCGATTGGCCTAACGCTGTAAGGCTTGTTCAGGAGGGGATCCTGAAGCTTGTACTCTCAAATAAGAATATCGAGGAGGCGGTTGAGTTCCTTCGAACCTATGTTCAGAAGATGAGGCTTGGAGAGGTTCCGTTATCTGACTTCATAGTTTGGAAGACGTTGATCAAGCCTGTTGAGGCTTACCGAGTCAAGACCCCTCATGTTGAGGCTGCGAAGACTCTGCTGCGTGATGGGTGGAACTTGAAGGTGGGAGACAAAGTCGGGTTCATCATAGTCAAAGGATCAGGCAGACTCCATGAGAGGGCTAGACCCTACCTGATGGCCTCGATAGACCAGGTTGATGTTGAATACTATATCTCAAGCCAGGTTCTACCGGCGGCAATGAGGGTACTGGGGATGTTCGGCCTCAAGGAGGATGCTGTGCTGGGGAGCGCAGATGCCTCCAGCCTCTCAAGATATATAGGTCAAGACTAGGCCTGACGGACCTCCTGAAACGTCAGTATCCGCATGTTGGCCGGTTTCTTCACGACGTTAGATATTCGCTCCCCAACTATGATCGCTATCTTCTTCTCTTCAGCTATGTCGAGCAGCCTCTGGGTAACTATGCCATCGAAGACCAAGGCGTGTACACCCTCAGACTCCTTCAGCTTATCCGCAAGCTCACTGACAGGCATCCTACTCTTGGGGGTTCCATGCTCGTCAAAGGTTATGGCTTCAAGAGTCTCCTTAAGTTCTTGAACCGCATCCAATATGAACTGAGGCTGGGGCGGAGCAGGGGGCAGCGGGGTCGGCTCAGCCTTCTTTCCGGCTTGAACCCTCTCCCTGAGGCATCTCATCACTTCCTTAGGCGTCAGATCCTCGACCTCCTTTCCGGTCGGGGCTCTGGCAACCCAGTCGAGCTCTGCAACCTGCATCAGCTCTTTCAAGATGAGATCCCCGCCTCGGTCTCCGTCAAGGAAGGCCGTGACCTCCTTAGTCTTGGAGAGTTCTATGATCGTCTTCGGGATCTTCGTTCCCTCGATACCTATGACGTTCTTTATCCCGCACTTGAGGAGGTTTATGACGTCCGCCCTTCCTTCAACAAGTATTACGGAGCCGCTTGAACTGACCTCAGGGCCTGCAGGCAACTCCTCAGGACCGAACTTGATAACGTCTGCCGGTCTAACGGCCTCCGTAACCTCTCTGATCAGCTCATCAGTGCTCGGAGTCGCCTCTACCATCCAGCCCTGGAGTATCTGCTTCGCCTTGGACATTATCGCCTGCCGCTTCTCGTCCCGCTCATCCTGCATAGGTTCAAGCGTGATCTTAGCGTTGCACGGCCCTATCCTATCGACGCTCTCAACCGCAGCAGCGATTATGGCGGTGGAGGCCTTGTCGAGGCTTGATGGTATAGTGATCTCGCCTGTCGTACGGTCGTTCTTGGATTCGAGTCTTATCGATATTCGGCCTAACCTTCCGCTCTTCTGCAGTTCTCTAAGGTCCAGCTCCGGACCGAAGAGTCCTTCTGTCTGCCCGAAGATAGCTCCGATGACGTCAGGCTTCTCAACAACACCTTCTACTTCAAACTTCGCCTTAACCACGTATTTGGTGGTTGGCGTAAACTTGCCAGTCTCTTGCATGAGCATGTAACCTCCAACTCAGTTCACTCCATAATGTGAGTGTGAACAGGGCATTCTCTTCCTTGATGAGGCTTATTAATTGTTCCTTTACGGTCTAGCCGGCAGCAGCCTCATCTCTAAGTTTCTCAACATAGTCTGCAAGCTCCTCGACAGCCCTTACCTCAGGCCTGCAGAGAGCCTTCAGCTGCTTCCAAATTGCGAGATCAGCCTTGACCCTCATATGTGTCAGCTCATCTATGAGCTTCGCCGCCAACCTGGCTCCTTCATCATCGAAGTCCGTCAAGACCGTGACCTCACGGGACCCAAAGAGCCTCGATGCGAAATCGTGGAAGCCCTCTGCAGTAGACTTCAGACAGACTATCCTGCCATGCACTCTCAGCCGCCTCAGAGCCTCCTTATCCCTCTGTCCCTCCACAACTATAGGGATTCCAGCCTGGGATCGAGCGGTGACCTTGCTGAGTGCCCGCTCTATCCCCTCAAGTTTACGTCTTAGGCTTGCGTTCAAGTCAGCCGCTATCTCGTGACCTCTATCTCAGT
>JAGTQV010000135.1 GCA_018397035.1 Candidatus Bathyarchaeota archaeon
CCAGCACATAGTTCATGGTGGGTTTGCATCTTGCCGAGGTTCTTTGCGTAAGAGCACAGCTTCCAGTAATTAAAGGTGGGATCGATTCGAAAGTCATCTTTATTGACGGTGGATCCAGCCTCGACGTATCCACTGTTGTAGGCCTCTCCAGACAGAGTGGACAAGACAAGACTGCAGCCTCAAGAAACATAATGCTCTCCAGAGCTTTTACTTGTTTCCAACTCACAAACCTCATTGAAACTAGACTTGAAGAAACGCTTGAGGACACAGCCAGCAAATTGGTTGTAGTCTCAGACTTCCCTGCACTATACTGCGACCAAGACTTGGAAGAGAGTATCGGCAGAGAACAATTCTGCAGGGCCCTCTCAGGTCTAGCTACCATCGTGAAGTCCAGGGATGCGATAGCCCTGGTAACCAATTCAAGGGAGGAACCTACACAGGAGATGGCTAGGCTTGAGCCCATACTCAAGAGAAGATGTAACATAGCTGCGAGGATCGTCACGCGAGGTTCTGCCACAAGAGTGATCCTTGAAAAGCATCCTTCACTCCTCCTCGGCAGTGTAGATATCTCCATGGTCACGGATAGAGTTCTTGAGAGCTTCCTGGAGACCGGCCTAGGATGGGAAGAACAGTCCCCTCATATAGAGCTGCTGTAGAGCACGAGATCTCCAAAACTTGGATAAGATTCGCAAAGATGCTGAGGAGAGAGGAGAGGGCATCATTCATAGATCTCGTAAACAAGATCAGGCGCTACGCCTCCCAAGCTGGTGCCGTAGCCTTTCCCTCAGTGGTTGACGGGATGTTTCTCTCAGCCCTCTACGCTCACACAAGGGAGCTGGAGGAGTTGAAGCATACCATCGAGAGAGTTCGGAAAGTCGTTGAGCAGCTTAAAGACTCAAGGCTGGATCCTTGACCTCTACCATAAAGATGGAAGGATGGTTATCTGGATAAAATCCAGAGACGGAACTATAAACAGGCTTGTAGACAACTGGAGCCCTGCCTTCTACGTGGCAGGGAGGCAAACGGATCTGATGGAACTTGCAAGGCAAATCAACATCGAAGGCCTGACTCTTGAAGAGAAATACGTAAGCATAGACGATTACGAGAGATCGCAAGTTCTCAGAGTTCCAGCAGAGACGACGAGCCGGGCACTCGAGATCTCGAAACTCATAAGCCTTTCAGCGAGAAAATATAAACTGTTCAACGTGGACATTCCGGCAGAACAGACCTACCTATATGAAAAGGATCTCTTTCCCCTAGCGTATATTGAGGCCGAGTCAGATCATGGAACGATCAAGTGGCGAAGCTTGGACTACAGCGGTCGAGTAGACTATGAGACTCCGCCCCTGGAACCCATAGATCTAACCGCCACCACTGATTCTGAATGGTCTATCCTGAACTTCAACGATCCATTAAAGGAAATCCGTATCACGTCACAGGGAGAGGAGACTACACTCTCCTTCAATGAGGAGAGGAATATCCTGGAGCTGGTAAGACTCCTCAAGGAGATAGACCCAGATGTAGTATACACCCAGAACGGGAACTCCTTCCTATTCCCTTACTTAGCAGCACGTGCTTGGAGACTCGGAATACCTGATCAGCTGATCCTGGGAAGGGAGAGGATACCCCTGAAGACTCAGAGTCGGGGGGGAAGGGTGTACACGAGTTACGGCATGGTCTACTATCGCCCTGCACCAGCTCGCCTCCACGGGAGGATTCACATAGACAGAGAGCAGGCCTTCCTCTACAATGACTGTGGATTAGAAGGTATACTAGAAGTCTCCAGAGCATGCCGTATCCCTGTGCAGAGGTGTATCGACTCAACCATAGGCACCAGTATGACCTCTATCCAGCTTTACCACGCCTTCAAGAGAGATATTCTGGCCCCATGGTTCAAGGCTCTACCAGAGGAGCTTAAGACTGTTGAAGAGCTCGTCCTCGCTGACAGGGGCGGATTGTACTATTCACCCATATCCGGCGTCTATGATAATGTCGGTGAACTGGACTTCTCATCCCTCTACCCAGCCCTGATGTGCAAGTTTAACCTGAGTGGTGAGACCGTTAAGTGTAGATGCTGTCCACAATCGCGGAACAGAGTTCCAGAACTAGGATACAACATATGCGAGAAGAGACGGGGCATAACCCCGATATCACTCGAAGAAATCCTGGAGAAGAGGCTCCGGTACAAGCAGATGATAGAGGAGACGAGTAGTCCAGCGTTGAGGGATACCTATGAGAAAAGGCAGGCGGCACTCAAGTGGATACTTGTGACAGCATTCGGATACCTCGGCTTCAAGAACGCAAGGTTCGGAAAGATAGACGCCCATATCGCTACATGCGCATTCTCTAGAGAGACTCTCCAGAAGACTGTCCGGATAGCTGAGATGATGGGTTTCAGTCTCGTCCATGCGATAGTCGACTCTGTCTGGGTTACTAAAAAGGGCGCTGAGGAGGCGGACTACCTGGAGCTTGCAGGCAGGATCCGGAGTGAACTCGGACTACCGATCTCCTTTGAGGGCATATACCGCTGGATCATTTTTCTACCCTCAAAGGTTAGACCTGAACTTCCTGCTCATAACAGATATTACGGAGTCTTTACCGACGGCAGGATCAAATGCAGAGGGATCGAGTTAAGGAGAAGGGATGCGCCAGTATTCATAAAGAGACTTCAACATGACATCATATCTAGACTTGCAGAGGCTCATAATTCAGAGGAACTCTTCAGGTCCGCTCCCACCACCATCCCGATAATCAAGGATTACATCAAAGTCTTGAGAGCAAGAGAAGTCGATCCGCTACACCTACTGGTTCAGAAGCACCTCTCAAAGACCTCCTCAGAGTACAAGAAGAACTATCTCCATTCTATAGCTGCAAAGCAACTCTCCAGAGGAGGGATGGCACTCAACCAGGGGGAGTCTGTAACCTTCCTTATCACTGATGAAGATAACCCTATCCCTGAGAGACGCGTCCTTGCAAGAGAGTTCGTGAATGAAGACTCAAGCTACGACACCGCCAGATATGAAGCTATGCTTCTGGAGTCTGCATCCAACATACTCTCACCACTAGGCTACAGCATCAAACACCTGCAGAGAGCACTGGAGTCAACTGACACACCCCTGCATACTTGAGAACAGGGAGGAAGCGGCTCCGTATCTCAACCCTCAAAGCCGCGGTAATGCTCTACAAGACACGACACCATCACCTCCACACAGTGACTTAGAATGACACTAGACCTCAAATCAGCCTGATCTATTACACGCCATGATATCGAATTCACTGGAAAGAACCTTAGCCGCTGCAGATCTCATGAAGCTGAACCGACACCAAATGCTTAAAGGCGTATCACAATCGTATAAGACGACAAGGTGAGTACTATGAGTGAGGTACGATTCGCATCTGGAGAGGGGCAGATCGGCAGGATAATAGTTGGGCGACTACTGCCGGGGACTGACCTGATGGAGGGCCTACAGAAGATCTGTGACCAATACGACATCAAACATGGTGTCATCGTAGACTGCATAGGCAGCCTACGGAAGGCCGTCTTCAAATTTCTCATCCCAAACCCGAAACTGAAACTCGGGTCAGGATATGGTGAACCCTACGTCCTTGAAGGGCCGATCGAGTTTCTTGGTGGGCAAGGGATCATAACTCAGGGCGAAGATGGCACCCGCAAGATCCACCTTCACGGACTCGTTAACAGAACGAGCGTTGAGGATGGGAAGGCGAAGCCTGACTATGTGCTCGGCGGGGACTTTGGCGTACCCCCAGGCTCAAACCTTGTATTGGCCACAATGGACGTCACCATAATTGAAGTGAAGGGGCTCAGCATAGTCCGCAGGATGGATGCTGAGACGGAGATAGCGACGAGACTAGACTTCCAGAAAGCCTAGTCAATAACTCCCCCCCTTTCTATGTGCAGCTGCAGAACACGGAATCCAGACCTAGTATTACACCCCAGCAGGCCTAACCCCGCCAGGGCTATATAGAAAAATCTTCTATGTCTAACTGAGA
>JAGTQV010000136.1 GCA_018397035.1 Candidatus Bathyarchaeota archaeon
TTCAGCGTCTCAAGAGTCTCCAAGTCGCCGATATGCTGTGAGATGTAGGCCCTCTGGCCTATTAGAATACAGCATGTTGTATTGAGCTCTGCGCCCAGGGCAAGAATATCTGCTGGAGACGTGGTCTTCAGGAGGACCGGCGCAGGGGCGTACCCTCTTGACCTGCGGATGAAGACTTTATTCTGCCCGATGACTCTCAGGACCGAGTCATCACACCTCTGCTCTATCTTTCTGTTATGGTGAAGAAAGTATTCGGCGATGTTGCTGAGCCTTTTCATGGCGGAGAGGTCATCTGTGATGATAGGCTCGTTAGGGGGATTCGCGCTTGTCATGACCAGTGCAGGCTCCCGAGTAGCGTCGAACAAGAGATAGTGTAGGCCAGAGTAGGGCAGCATCACTCCGACCGTGTGAAGACCTGGGGAGATGAGTTCTGAGAGGAAGTATCCTTTACTCTTCTTCAGCAAGACGATTGGTCTGGCGTAGGACTCTAAAAGCTTGGCCTCGAGGATGCTGACTTCAGCGAAGGTCCTCACTGTTTCGAGATCCCGGGCCATTATCGCGAAGGGCTTAGTTCTCCTCTCCTTGATCGCTCTAAGTCGCTCTAGTGGGCTCGAATCTGTCGTCACACAGACTAGGTGATATCCTCCATTTCCCTTGATTGCGAGTATGCGGTTCTCCTCGAGGAGTCTGCCTGCCTCCGTGATCGGGTCTGGGCAGGTTAAGGCTTCGCCTCTGTTGTCCGTTATGATGAGTTTAGGTCCGCATCTTGGGCATGCGTTGGTTTGGGCGTGAAACCGTCGGTCGGATGGGGATTCGTACTCCTCCGTGCATTCATCGCACATCTGGAAGGAGTTCATGCTTGTATTAACCCGGTCGTATGGGACATTACGGGTTATAGTGTACCTCGGCCCACAGTCTGTACATGTTATGAAGAAGTACCTATACCGTCTGTCTGAGTTTCTGCGCAATTCAGATAGACACTCATTACATGTTGCGATGTCAGGAGGTATCGTCGAGCCTCCCTCCTCTCCTCCTTGGAAGCTCTCCTTGATCTCGAAGTTTGAGAACTCCCTGTCACTATCCCTGTATCTGACAGTCAACCCATGTATCTCTGAGAGTGGAGGTCTCCTGGCTCTAAGCTCCCTAATGAAACGCTCAATGTCGGGGCCTTCACCCTCGACTACGATTCTGACACCGGCATCGCCGCGGTTTTGAACAAACCCATGCAGACTGTTGGCCTTTGCGAGTCGATAGACAAAAGGCCTGAAGCCGACCCCTTGGACTACGCCCTTCACCAGAATGTCCGCTAGCACCGTGCATCATCTTGAGCGCAGCTTGAGGCTATTAGGGTCTGCTGGAATCTTGACGCCTGCTCGTCGATTTATACGGCGTCGGCGCCTTCTATCCGAGGCCATCAGAGAAGAGTATGCGAGCTATCTCTGGCTCCAGCCTCCTTCTCGTACGTTCAAGAATGGAGGCGAGTGTATTATCTATCTTCGTCCTTCCGTCTGCTGACGAAACGATGACTCCTCCATATGAATCAATAGGCTTACCTGATATTTCGAGGGTTGTATCGACACCCAACTTTGAGCTTACCCTCTTCGCTACTTCCTTTATGTGAAGTTTTCTTCTTGAGTCAGCCTTACTGAGGAGGACCTCTAGCCTCCCTCCGCCTGCGGCGATCGAAGCTTCCTCTATCAGCCGCTCCAGCATCGCAAGGTAAGCTTCGTCTTCCATGAATTCTCGGAGGCGCTGCTCAGCCCTCTTGAAGACTTCATCCATGATCTTCCGTTTCTCTGAGAGCAGGATGAGGCGTGTCTTGATTATCGCGTCGACAGACTCCCTGTGTATGATGTTCTCAACCTCATCTTCAGTTGACTGAATTATCTCTTGGCAGACTTTGCGTGCTCTCTCCTCAGCCTCCTTACTCCTCTGTTCGAGCAGTCTCTCAGCTGACTTCCTCGCGTCTTCTATGATTGACCTCGCTTCTTCTCTAGCGTCGTCGAGTATCTTTGAGATGAGTCTGCTCTGTGTTGCTTCTTTCATGGATTGACCGCGCCTGAAATGACTTCCTTAAGCACCAACTCTACAGCCTTGGATATGGTCTGCTCGTCGAGTGATCTCAATCGCGAGACTTCACTCTCACATTCACTCATTATCTTCTTGGCCCTCTCTGATGCTCTCTGCGTGGCTTCTCGCTTAGACTCCTCAGCCTTCTTCTTGCAGGATTCTACGATCCTGTTGTAGACTTCTTCGATGGAGGTGTCTGGCCTGACTTTTATCCGGTCGGCCTCGATCTTGGCCTCTGAGATCTCTCGATCGGCCTGCTCTTCCGCCTCCAAGATTGCTGTAATGATCTCGTCGGTCATGATCATCCGGGTATGCCAGACGAAACATGCATAATAGTTTTTCGAAATTGAGTTTAGCGTCCATCCATGTCAGGAGCGATTATCATGTGTGGAGGCGGGTTGTGGGTGAAGTGACCGGGAACCCTGAACGTGACTGAAGAATAGAAATATGTTCAAAGTGAAAGCATGATGGCACACCGCTCTCAGCATGTAACACTGCTTAGAAAGAAGCCGTGCTGTCGAGGTAGACGGTAATTGAGTGATTTCCCTAGGGTCTGGAGGTCTCCGAGACTCCAACTGAACCTGTTGGATCATTCGTAAGGCTCTCGGCCTCTGGAAAGTGACTTTCGACCCGGATTCTTCTTCGGCGACTTATCAGCGTATGATACGCTGTTGCTGCTGCGATGATCGCTGCCCCAAATGCGGCAAGTATCCAATACTCAGCCTGAACTACCGCTCTCCCAAGCCATGCTAGGAGGTAACATCTAGGGATTGACCCGACCAACGTGAGTGTGAGGAAGACTCTGTAATTCATCTTCAGGAGACCGGCTGTTATTGAGAAGACCTTGTAGGGGATGAAGGGTGCGAGTCTACTAGCGAGAATGGCCCAGTTGCCCCATCTCCGGAACCAGCCCTCAGCTCGAGAGATACGGCTACTCGTCGCTAGGAAGTACTTTCCATACTTGTCAACCGCGATCCTGCCTTCCCTCCCGATGAGGTAGCCGGCGGCAGCGCCTATCGTTGAGCCTGCGCCCCCAGCCAACCCCACAACCGAAGGGTTCATCCCGGCTAGTCCTGCGGTGACCAGAACCAGTTCTGACGGGACCGGTACTATGCTCGACTCCAGTATCATCGCGATGAAGACTCCATATCCCCCCCAATCTAAGATGATCTCAAGAGTCCATGATGCAAAGTCCTCAAGTATGCCCAGAGTCGTTTCCCTCCCCTCCAGAAATGTTACAGGAGGCTCTCATAGATCTCAGAATAGGCACTTGCCATCCTCTCCCAACTGTATATTTTGGCTTTGGCCGCAGCTCTCTCACCCATGTCCCTAGTAGTTGATCTATCCTTAAGCAACTGGATAATAGCTTCCGCGTAGGAGTCTGGATCAGCCGGCTCAACCAGGATCCCGTTAACCTTGTGGTCGACTATCTCTGCCGGGCCCCCATCGTCTGCGGCCACAACAGGTTTTCCTGTGGCCATCGCCTCCAAGAGACTGAGGCCCCACGGCTCACTTAAAGCAGGAAAGACGAAGATATCGCAGGCAGCGTAGTATTCAGCGAGCACTTCAACCTCAGCGTCAGAGATAAACCTCACTCTCCCAGTTAACCCGAGTCTATTCGTCAAGTCTTGCAGATTCGGTCTGCACGGCCCGTCGCCCACTATGATGTAGTGAGCGTCTTGGAAGTTGTCTGCAACTATCCGGAAAGACCTCAGCGCGGTCTCAAGATTCTTTGCGGGCCAGAGTCGACTGACAGTCAAGAGTAGAGGGGAATCGTCGACCTCGTATTTGCTGCGCACCCTCCCCCCTTTGATGTAGGGATTGAAAGTCTCAAGGTCTATGCCAGGATTCACTACTTGTGGTCTAAGCTTGTAGATCTCCTCTATCTGGTCTGCCACGAAGTTGCTGAGGGCGGTGACGACTGCGGCG
>JAGTQV010000137.1 GCA_018397035.1 Candidatus Bathyarchaeota archaeon
GTAGTGCTTCTCACCGGTCTCAAGCTGCTCGGTGATGTGTTTCAGCCTCTCAATCATACTCTCAGTCGATGCGGGATCGATCGTCTTCAAGAGGTCACTCGCGATCTCCCTTCGCTCATCTGCAAGCCTCTGGATTACGCTGTGCTCCTCCATCAGAATGTGAATGGGGTGCCCTGGCGGCGTCACAAGCCCTGTCCTGTCCAGGGACTCCCTGAAGACTTCTAGGTGGAGGTCGCATAGCCTATGGACCTCATCCCTCGGAACCCCTTCCTTGATGAGTTCCTCTTCAAGTTGACTGATCTCAGGTCCTGAAGCTTCAGCCACAACCTGTTTGAATTCTTCCTTCAGTTCTCTTATGTCTGCACCTTCGTGGAGTCGCCTTATGAGACGTCTCAGAGACTCTGTCTTCTCATCTTTTTCATATGATGGATTCAACACGATCTCCTATGCCCTATCAAGGATTTCTTGACTTGCTTGCTCCTATTAGGCCTTCCCCATTCAATTGAGAATCCTCGTCGCCGACTGGAGTCCGTGGCTGCGGCAAGGAGGACTGCACCGATGCTGAGGCCTTTTCTTTCCAGTCGCAGTATCTGGGGCATGACGATCGATGGTTGCCAGGCTGACTCTGCTCCCGGTCGTTGTCGCGGCTTGGACCCGCACCGACTGCAATGCCACTACTATCCGTCTGGTTTGGAGGGGCGTGGGTGATACTCCAGCCTTATTCAAGCCTGTTGACCTCGTCCGCTACCACCGCTGGATCCCTGATGCGAGAATAAATATGTCCCTGAAACGTTAGGGTAGGCATGGTAGGCTTATGGAATAACCCATGCCACGCAGTCATCGAGGTTGAGAACTGGGACTGCAAGGTCGCAGGCCTACTTAGACCCGCCGGGATCAGGCATCTCAAGATAACTGACATCAGAGGATCAAGCAAGGGCGTGGTGAAGCATCTGGTAGAGTTGCCTGCGGATCAGGCCAAGAGGATACCTTTGGGGATATGCGCAGCGACTCCGGGCGACAGCCATCAGAAGATATCGACTTCATGGATTGAGAGTGAAGGCTGCAGAGTGTGCAACACCATACTATCACATGGAACATTCCTAGTATCTGGCAGATGGATCACGGAATCCACGGTAATGTACAGCTTCATAGCGCCAAGCTTCACCGCGTACAGACGCATAGTATCAGCGTTAGAGAGGGGTGGGTTCAAAGTGAAGGTGCTGCAGGTCGGGAAGTTCGAATCCCGGATGGAGGTTCTGACTGAGAAGCAGCAGAGGATACTGTGGATCGCATTACAGACAGGCTACTTTGACTATCCCAAGAGGATTGACTCGGAAGCGCTCTCACGCAAACTGGGGATCACCCCCTCAACACTCACCGAGATCATCAGGAGAGGAACGAGGAGGCTTCTGGAAGACTTTTTCAAGTGATCAATCGTCTTATCTATCCCCTACGCATCTAGGATATGAGCCTGAAATGGGTGATGGCCACTGTCCCTGCATGCGAGTCTAGAGAAGGCGCCCGTAAACATCTTCCACTACAGATTCCTAGGCGTCAGCTGTCTCGCCTGGGCCTTCAACGGCATCGCTGTCATGGTAATATCCTTTGTCGCTCCAGCGATAAGGGCTGAGTGGGGACTCTCACTAACCGATGTCGGCCTACTTGCCACAGCGCACTATCTCGGCATGTTCCTTGGAGCCTCCGGCATAGGCTACCTTGCAGACCATGTTGGCAGGAAGGTAACAGTCCAGAGCGCGATAGTCACATACTCACTCTTCACAGGACTCTGCGCCTTCGCCTGGGACCAGAACATGATGATGCTGCTACGTTTCCTCGGCGGCCTCGGGACAGGCGGGTTCATGCCTGTTCTGAGCACATGGATGTCGGAGTATATCCCCGCAAGGAGAAGAGGGACCTTTGTTGCGGTGCTTGAGAGCTCATGGTCCTTCGGCGCCCTCCTGATAAGTATTATCGCCTTCCTCGTGATTCCAGCACATGGCTGGAGAGCCGTCTTTCCAGTTATGTTTCTCAGCCTGATCCTTGTGGCAATCGTTCAGAGATACATACCTGAGTCGATAAGGTACCTTGAGGTTAGAGGGAGGATCGAGGAGGCGAAGAGGATACTTGAGAAGCACACTTTCCCTGTTCCAGCAGAGACCATTCCTCCTGAAGTCTGCAAGGCCTCTGTCAAGGAGCTTCTGTCTGAAGCGCTAAGACGGAGAACGGTGATGCTCTGGATCCTATGGTTCTGCATAGCATACACATACCACGGCATCTTCATCTGGCTGCCGACAGTTCTCAGTGAGCAGGGCTTCACACTCGTCAGAGCTCTCTGGTTTGCTCTACTGATAACCTCACTCCAGATCCCGGGTTACCTGAGCGCTGCATACCTGATAGATAAAGTTGGGAGAAAGCCGATACTCGTAGGCTACATGGTACTTGCAGGCGTCGCCAGCTACTTCTTCGGAACGAGCAGGGCTGAACTGCCTATCATAGCCTTCGGCGGGGCGATATCATTCTTCAACCTAGGCGCATGGGCTGTGACCTACGCCTACACTCCTGAACTCTACCCGACAAGGATAAGGGCGACAGGCGCCGGCTGGTCAGGAGCGGTGGGGAGGATAGCAGGGATAATCGCGCCGATCGCCACTGCAATATTCGTCTCCAGCATGGGGGTATTCCAGACTTTCCTAGGATTCTTCGCAGCCCACTTCGTAGCGGCCGTCGCCGTGGCGGTCCTCGGCGTCGAGACCGTAGGCAAAACTCTTGAGGAGATCTCTCGGTAGCTCAGCAGGCCTCCAGCTGCTCAGGCCGATGTCCTCCCCCATGTCTGCGAGTCGCAGAACCGCAACCGTTAAGGCTGATGCCTAGCAGGATTAGATCACCTGATGTGAAGACCGTGGAGAAGGAGCTCTCAGACGAGGAGTTCGAGTACTACTCTAGACAGTTGGCGCTCTCCGATATAGGGTACAGCGGGCAGGTCAGACTCAAAAATTCCAGAGTATGCATACTCGGATGCGGTGGCTTAGGAGTTCCTGCCATGCTCATGTTGACCGCCATGGGTGTAGGCCACTTAAGAGTAGTCGACCGCGACATAATCTCCAAGTCTGATCTACACAGGCAGTATCTCTACGACATCGAATCGGTTGGCAGACCCAAGGTTGAGGTTGCGGCGAAGAGGCTTAGGAGGCTTAACCCTAACATCACAGTTGAACCTCTCGCCGAGCCGATTATGAACAGGAATGTCTCAGGAATAGTCGATGGCGCTGACGCAGCTTTGGACGCCCTGGACAGTATGGAGACACGTTACCTTGTGAATCGAGCCTGCCAGCAGAAGGGGGTCCCGTACATATTCGCCGGCGCAATAGAGTCGATCGCAAACGCCTCAACAATAATCCCTGGGGAGACTCCTTGTCTTGAATGCATCTTCCCCAGCCTCACAGACAGTGCACTCCCGAAATGCTCCCTCGTCGGGGTTCACCCTGCTGTGATCGGGGTGATCTCTAGCGTTCAGGTCTATGAGACCGTGGCGATCCTGACTGGGAAGAAGCCCCAACTTGCAGGTCGACTCCTCCTCGTAAGCTTAGGCGACCTCTCATTCGAGAAGATCAACATCTCGAAGCAGGAATCTTGCCCGGTCTGCGGCAGCAGGCCTAGGGGGAAGCCCCGCACCGTTCCTGAGAGGTATTTTGAGGAGGAATGTGCAAGGGATGGTAGGCGCACATTCATCCTGACCCCTAAAAGGAGTATTCAGGTCGACTTGAATCGAGTCCTGGGGAAGCTGCGGGAGGAGGGTGTAGCAGTCAAGTCTGAAGGGGAGCTTGGGATATCATTCGACTATCCAGACTGCTTCAACATCAGCCTCCTTAAGAGTGGGACGATGGTCGCTCAGATCGCACCCTCCAAGGCCAGAGTGGACTTGACCGATGAGATACTCTCCACCTACAGGCGTATCATCGTAGACTGGCTTGGGGTCTCGCCTGAGACGGTC
>JAGTQV010000138.1 GCA_018397035.1 Candidatus Bathyarchaeota archaeon
GGGATGCTAAGCGTCAACGACTACACCGGTCAGGTATGGTATCACACCTGGCATGGGGCATTCATACAGATGAAAGAGCTTGCCTAGAAGACCACATCAACCACTGGAAAACAGAGACATTGGGTAACGTCAATCATGAATAGATACGGAATTTCGTCGACCTAAAAGAAATCCAAGGCAGGCGCCTCAGGAGAAATGTGTGACCGGCGAATGGGCCGCCCAAGATGGCAGAATGCACAATTCGCAGCAGGGATCCGGGTAAGAAAGGAAGACTTGAGTTGCTGTTTTCCACGTTCTCGAACGGTTGGGGAACCAACCCGGATCCCGCATGATACTGCAGCATCTCCAATATCTCGGCATAATACTGGGTTCAATCGCGTTCTTGATACAGTGGCCAACGATACAGACACTGCTCATGTTTCCTGTATTGACCTTTGCATATTATCGTCTGGCCAAAGAAAAGAGAAGGAGTTGACTGGGAAGTTTGGAGAAGAATACTTGAGTTACTGGAGATGAGTATGCATGTTCACCTCTTAACTCATAGAGAGGTCTACTCTTGAGTAGTGATGAGCTGATCTGTCAGGTTTGTAGAAGAGAAGGCCACAAACGTGGCCTAATCGTGAAAAACTCGTCGGGAACTCGCAACGTAAGTTACTGCGTCTGTTGTGGAGAGATTCTGAAACCCGATAGGAGTTCAGCGCTCCAGGCCAAGTCTTGAAGACCACAGCGACAGCCGAGAGGTCGCTTACCGTAGGCGGCGAACTGATGGATATCAATTCCATGCCGCGAACGGCTTCTCTATGTTTTTGAGGCGGTATTCGTGGTCGATCCGAGCCTCGCGGCACTTGCTTAACATTCTTTAGGCTCAATGAAACTATACATTCCAAGGGTACTCTGGCATGCAGCCTGAATACGTCACAGAAGTTACGTCAACCAACTGGAGTGAGATCGTCCTTAAGTCGCGGCTACCAGTGGTGGTGGAGTTCTACACGCCAGCCTGCCCTTACTGCAAAGTGTTGACACCAATATTCCATAGACTCTCCCCAGAATATATGGGAAGAATGGTCTTCGTGAAGATAGACGCTTCGGCAAACGGAGAGATCGCGAGAGGATACGGTGTTATGGGTGTGCCGACCTTAAGGTTCTTCTGTGCTGGCAGGCCGATATATGAGATTGTGGGGCTGCGTTCAGAGCAGGAGTTGAGAGAAGAGTTTGATAAGGTTCTTGGCATCCACAAGAACTGTGTGACCCAGAGCTCACCAATATATGCATGAATAGTGAAAGGTTGACTGACGCTGCGGCGAACCAGATTGGAGCAGATCGTATTTTTTGCTGATATTCCTTGCTACGTTCTGTCGACCTGACTATCTGAGCCTTGCCTGAACAGTTTCTCTGACCTTCCCGTTGAGCGCTGCCATCGTCTCAGCAAGTCTGTGGTCACCCCTAGATTTTGCGTCCGCAACTGCTATCTTGACGTTCTCCTCAAGATCCGCGAGATCTCTCGATTTCTCAACAAGGGACAGGTAGAGATCTTGGATTTTCGATGACTCCAAGTAGCCAACGTAGCTGCGTAGAAACAGACGGATTATCTGCCTTAAATTTGGTGATATGTCCAGTTTGGACCGCCTGGTTGTTATTGCTTGGAAGGTTTGCCGATCACGCAGAGATTAAAGGCTTATGATAACGCATATCTGATTATGTCTGACTACAACCTAACTCATGCAAAATGTCGGCAAGGCTCTGATAGTTCTATGCCATTCTCAGGCGCCCTGACTGTTTCTGTCGATAAGAGGAGGACTTACTCCTTAGAGCTGAACCGTGAATCTACGAGTCAGCGCTAGGTTTTCAGCCTAAGGCAGCTGAAGGTCGTGTCATGTGGTCCTTGTTGACTTCCAGACAAGATAGACTCCAAGGAATAGTATTGCCAAGAAAAGGGCGTCGAACAGGAATATCATAGCTGGGTATCCGTAGAGACCTCCATAGTGGGGCAGTATTCTTGACCTAGGGCCGCCAAACTCCCATCGACCCATCATCGGACAACCCCAACCGCCATATACCATTGGGGAATATATTGGAAAAAAGAACACGAAGCCGAAAAGGCCGATGACTATCAAGGCTATGCCCGCGACGGCCTTCTCATCCATTTCTGTAGCACCGACTGAAGTGATACTGTAAAGACGATATAAGTGATTTCCAGATTTTGATCCATTTCTATCCCAAAAGCTACCAGACGGAGTCAATATTTCAAGCCCAGATCGAGAATCCGGCGTTCACGTTAGAAATGTTACTTCACGGCCATCCTCAGGAAGATGAGAAGAGCTACAAGTTCAAAGCTGCCCGCTATGATATCAAAGATCATAGCCTCAGGCGGGTAGGCGATACCTGAGAGCACTATGACGGGTAACGAGAAGACTACCTGCACAAGAAGTACAGAGGAGAATAGCAGCAGACCCAGTGTGAACCTTGATTTGACCGCCTTGTAACTCTGCACAAAATTGTACATGATCAAGGCAACCAAGACCGTATTGACCACTGTAAGTGCGCCCATAATATTCAAGAGTGTTTCAGACATAAGTGTCCCTCATTGATTAAGCCTGATTCTACATGTAGACCATTCTACTCTATCTTTGTTTTCCCAGTTTTCTCCCATATCTTCCTGAATCTATCGTAGTTCAGTTCGAGTTCAGGGGAGAGGAAATAAGTCGCTCCATACTTGCCTCCCACCCTCACCAGAAACCTATTCTCCAATAGAAATTCGATGTGATGTCTAATCGTCTTATAGTCCAGGTTTAGGAGCTCCGCCAGCTGGCTTGCGTTGCTCGGCCGCTCCTTCAGACACTCGATAATCCTCGCTCGGGTAGGGCCGCCTCTGGTTCCGGCAACAACCCACCATATCAGACGCTCGAAGGCTCTTGGGCTAGTAGCCATCGTCAAGCACCTCCAGAATAGTTCATTTCCTTATCCGGGCGGCCAGCCATAGGTGCTTTGGAGTACTTGCACGTATGAGGAGTTCTCACTGGCGCGGTTTGAGAGGTAAGCACTTTTCTAGTGTTCTCGTGGATATGTCTCATCCTCAGCAGCTTGTTCCGTCGGCAATCGATGCTGCCACTCTAGTTATGATCTCACGCTATTCCCTGCTGAGCTTGATGCCCCATGAAGCCCACATAGCACCGAGGATGGCCACGCAGAGAAGGAACGATATTACCAGAAGAGCGATGTTCTGTACAGTGCTGAAGTACCCCCAGAGGAAGACGACGTGAACTATTGCGTAGATTAGCCAAGCAAAGACAACTATTATGGAGGCTGCAACTCTTGATCCTAGTCCTGGAGGGACCGGCTTCGTCTCTTTCTCAGTCATACTCGTATGCTTGCAGGGATTCGATTTAGCTTTTTCCCATATTCAGCCTCAGAACAGAAGATACGCAACGGCTTGAAATGGGGCATTTGACCGGTTCGCACTCATGAAAGTCTTATTATCGACTTTAAAAGATACTCTTCTGAATAGTCATGCAGGCGCTGCAGGAATCCCTCCAATGGATGATGAATCCATACGTCCTGATACCGTTAGTGACCTGGTCGATAACCGTGAAGGGTCTAGCATTATGGTATTCAGCCCGTGCATCACAGAAAGCTTGGTTCGTAGCAATTCTCGTAGTGAACACGATCGGGATACTTGAGCTAGTCTACATTTTTCTATTTAGGAGAAAGGCCCAGCAGCGATAAATGGCCGGAATCTGTCCACGCTACTTCTTCTCAGCCTCATCTCTGCAAAGCAACATCAGTTTCTCCGCGGTCTATTCGGAAGAGAGGGCTGCTCTGAGCAACAGATACACTCCTCGATAGGGCTCCCGCAACCGGGCGACTGCTGTTCAAGTTTCTAGCGCTGTTCAGGTTTTCCGATGGCCTTGACAGCCTCCTGAAGTG
>JAGTQV010000140.1 GCA_018397035.1 Candidatus Bathyarchaeota archaeon
GAAAACACTAACCCACTACATGAATTGAAGGCAAGACCCCGCAGGCTTCAGCCTGCGGTAGTTCAGAGTAGAGGCGTTTCGTAAGACTAGATAGGGACGTCTTATTATTGTACCTCTCGCGTCTTATTGTCCCTTTGATCTAATTCTGTGAAGTATTTGTTCGGCTCACCCAATCTGATTTTCGGTCTCTCGACCACGCTTCGCTGAAAACCAGTCGGCTCGCCTCACCAAAATTAACTCGGTGATTGCAATGGAAAACAGAAATGGGATTCTGCCCGCGGATATCTTTACGGTATTCGCTAGGCTTGGATTCTCGAAGTATGAAGCTATGGCTTATGCCACGCTGTGCGCTTGTGGAAGGTTGAAGATGAGGCATCTGGCTAAGTATTCTAGAGTACCGCAATCCAAGATATACGATGTCTTGGGCAATCTTGAGATCAAAGGCGCAGTAGTCATCTCAAGAGTCCGACCAAAGACAGCTGAAAGCGTGCCTCTGAAGCAAATCATCTCAGCTGGAGTCGAGCAGCATCTGCAGGATGGTCAGAAGGTCTTGGAATATGTAGAGTCGATTCAAAATACAGAAGTATTCAAGCATCTCTACCACACGAGAAGAGTTGCCTTGAGGAGTAATGGCAGGCTCAACCTGCCTTTCTCAGGCATATCGCCAAAGAGGCAAAGTTAAGGGCTGTTTGAGAAATCGTATGTATTATTAGATTGGGGATTGCGATTGTTGCCGGCAAGAATCACGTCCCGCTTGCTTTTCTTATTAAGGCTACTATCTCTTGGCTTCTTGATGGGTTGAGTGAGACGGTGTTCCCCTTCTTGTGGAGTAAGACAAAGCCTTCTTTAGCCAAATCTTCTACGCATCTATTGACCCGTTTGCCGTCTCTCTTTACCTTGCGGCCTAGCCAGTTTATCATCGTGTCGAGTGGGAAGTAATGTGCGCCCCAACGGCCTTTCTTTTCCAGAAGCGAGAGTATGGCTGCTTTGACTTCAGCGTCGGGTATTCCTGACATAGTACGCTATTAGAACTTTGTAGGTAAAAACATAAATACTTAACTCTTCATGACTTTAATCATGGTAATGTACAGGAAAGATGTCAGGTACAAGGACTTGGGAGACTCGCTGCTGCTCAAAGCCATCGGAGACTCCCCAAAGCTGAGAATAATAGACATCTTCCTAACAAACCCATTCTTCGACTTCAGCAAGAACGAACTAGTAAGGGAGCTCGGAATGAGCAAGCAGACTCTGTACAAATACTTCAGAGACTTGGAGGAGCTGGAGATAGTAAAAGCCACAAGGAAGATTGGACGGGCCACACTATACAAGATCAACTTGGAGAACCCGATGGTCAAGATGCTGAACGAGTACACCACCAAGCTCTCCCTCCAGGAAGCTGAGAAGCAGGCTCAACCCGTCACCGCAAAGTAACTCGACCTATTCTTGCTCTATGACCTCCCCCTTCATTTCAGGTTCGCCGCAGACGTTTTCTATGCTCTGCAGTAGCGAGTCAGGTCTGTCCTCAGTAAGTAGCCTCCTGAACGTTTCCAGCTCATCAATGCCAGCGGACTTAACCCTCTCTCTACTCCTTATCAATATCCTCTAGGCCTCTCCTCAAGGCCTCCCCCTTCTACTACTTGAGTGCATCTACCGCAGATTCCGATCCCACAGACCAGCAAGACTGAGGCGCCTATACCGCAAAAGGTCTGCTGTGGAAAGAGTTGTTTCAAGACTCAAGACCCATTACGGTCTGCGTCAGCTTCGAACCCGAGGCCTGAGAAACACCTTGACACACGTACTCCTCTCCATCATAGCCCTGCTTGCAAACGCGTTATCAACCATCAAGCAAAGACTAAGCCACAAAATACGCTCACCAATCCACTTCACAAAATTAACATGGAGAAGATAGTTTTGCAAGATGCTGACGCGCGAGAGGACTTGCCTCTGCTCGTTGTGAGTAAAGAAAACTTGGGATGGGGAAGATCTTTCTTATACGGTCTGACTGGCATAGGCTACGGTACGATGCTGATGAGATGGAGGAAGTCCTCCAGAACCTGCACCGTTATCAATCCCACCACTATCAGGGTGCCTGCCATTATTGTTCCGACGGCGATATTCCTTCTCCTAAGCTCCGCCCATTCATCTATGCCTTTCGTCATCCTGGTGAAGGCTCGTATCCCAACGTACTGTGCAACTATCGCTATGATGAGTGCGAGCAATAGGCGAATGACCGGTGTGACCAATGACATCATCACCAGGTTCTGGGCGGAGATCTTTGATATCTGCAGATACAAGCCGAGGATCGACGGTGCTATTATCAGACCGACGGAGAGGAGGGCGCCGACGAAGTAGATCGCGACGGCCACGTTTCCTTTTCTTATCTCGTCCCATTCATCCAGTTCCATTGTCAGACGGTCGACAGTCTTGGATGCTGTGTACAGGCTTATTATGATCAGCAGCAGAACCACAGCTAAGCCTGCTAGCGCGAAGGCTATTTGCTCCAGAATCAAGAACTCACCCTACCAACATCTATCTCAGTGCAATCCTGGCCACTCGCATTCTACTGCCTTGCACCGCATGAGGGGCAGAACAGCGCTGATGGATCTACGATCGCTGCTCCGCAGTTCCTGCAGTTTCGGAGAGCCCCTGAGACACTCAGCTGTATGACGCCGACCATCTGGTTCAACGCCGCCTCAGCCTTTGAGCCGCTAGCCATGATAGTCACCTGGGATCCTCCTGCCGCAGGAGTAATCCCCACTGTGAAGACGTTCTTCTTCGAGACCAAGAAGTATGCCAGTGACGCTATCAACAGGATTATGCCGATGATCGGTATCAGAAGCAACAGGATGAAGCCGACTACCAGTAGGACGCCCATCACCAACACGTTAAAGCCACGAGATCCCTCAGCAGTCAGACTCTGGTTCGGTATAGTGGAGACCAGCCTCATCTCTTGGCCGCTTATGACACCTGCAGCCTTCTGGTAGACTGATTGAGGAGGTTCTGTAGCTATTCCAGATCAACTTGGCAAGATATAGACCTCACACTAGTATGCCCTGAATGAGTATTTATGACTAATCTATGGGAAAGGCTCTGAGTGCCGCCCCTTATCAGTCTAGAAGTTCGCGCGCGAGCCCGACCATTCTGCTTTTCAAATGCCAGAGGGGAGCAGATGATGACCTGGTCAGAGATCAGGATCCGAATCTCGTCGCCAAGAAGTCAGTGATAGCACCGTAGATCATTCCTAATGGGATGAGGAGGTGTGCGCCGCCAAAGAATGAGATGCCGACACTCATTATCGCACCTAGCACTGCACCGCGGACGATTGAATTCCAGAGTTCCCGCTTGATCAGTTTAACGTCCCCAGCGAGTCCTGTGACTAGGCCGATTAGCAGGCGGCTGTAGAATACGGTCATCAGATATGGCATCGTCACTTGGAAGCCTGGGATCTGAACATTTGACGCCCCGTAGGCACAGAAGACTCCGAAGAGCCCGGCTACGAGAAGGGATATCGCCATCCTCTTCGCCTTCATTCCAGCCCACCTTCTGGATAGGTTGGGCCTCACAATACTTAAGCATTGCACATACCCGGTGTCAGACATGAATAGAATGGTTTTATGGCAGCTTCAGATATGACCAGTGAGCGTGAAATCCTGATGCTCGGCGAGAAACATAACGCGTATTCAGTAGCTTCGAACCTTGACACTTACTCACCATTCGACCTTGCGGAGCTTGACGGCGAATACCTTGTGTGAATAGCAGTCTTCAAGGGCACATTTCCATGGCATACACACCAGAAGGACGAGTTCTTCCT
>JAGTQV010000018.1:0-5674 GCA_018397035.1 Candidatus Bathyarchaeota archaeon
ATTCCAGCCTGGGATCGAGCGGTGACCTTGCTGAGTGCCCGCTCTATCCCCTCAAGTTTACGTCTTAGGCTTGCGTTCAAGTCAGCCGCTATCTCGTGACCTCTATCTTCTTCATCTCTTCTAGGGTTTTGGGGTTTCTCCTGAAATGCTCCCTCACAGGCTTAAGGAACTCGGATAATTCCGAGGAGACGGCTTTCTTGAGGTCCAGAGGATGTATCGAACCTTCAAGATATTTCTTTTCCAGGTCCTCATAGCTCTGGAAGGCGATTTCTCCACCATACTCCCGAGGCCTAGGGATCTTCATCTCTCCTCTCTCAGGAAAAATTATGTACCTCGCCGGGAGAGATCGGTGGACAGAAGGCATCCATTATCTTCTGTTCGATCTCTCCCGGCGAGTCGTGTACCAGTATGGCGCTGCCCGCTACGCTCTTTGACATCTTGGAACCTATACGTATGCTCATCTCCTTGTCCTCGTCGAATTCCCCTGCTTGCGTCTGGATGCGGCCTCCCAGTCCTGTGAGCAGCGGAGTGTGTATACATACAGGCTTCTTTCTGCCCAGTTTCTCAGCAGTATCCCTTGCCAGCATGTGGGCTTTCCTCTGGTCGATCCCTGCACATGCTACATCAAGATCCATCTGGAATATATCTGCTGCCTGCATGCATGGATAGATCAGGGCGGCGGCCTCCACCTCAGCCTCACTGAAGCTCCTACCCATTATTGGCAGAGCCCTCCAGATCCTCTTCACAGTCGCCGTCTTCGCGATTCTTATCACCTTCTCCCAGTAGCTGGTGTCTGCCGCGAGTTCAGACGCCCACACGTACTCTACCATCCCAGGGCCAAGACCTATGCTGGTGAAGCACTCCTTGAAGTACTCCCCGCAGAGCCTGATCTTTTCCATGTCGCCTCCTAGCTTGTTGTTGATCATCGAGTGCCAGTCTGCAAGGAATATGGTGAAGTCGAAGCCGGCTTGGACGAGATCCTTGATCTTTCTTCCGCATACAAGACCCATCCCCAGATGCATCATCCCTGAGCATTCGAAGCCCCAGTAAGCTCTCGGCCTCTGTGATGAAGATAGCAAGTCGCTGAGCTCCTCCATAGTGACTGTTTCTTCCGTGTTTCTGGTGATAAGTGACAGCCTCTCATATAGATCCATGAAGTGCACCGTGGCACCGCTACAAATCGATCGGCCAACTTAAAAGCCTAGCCAAGCCTGCGAAAAGACTAATCTTGAACCTTCAAACTATGCAGTAGGGGGAGTTGAAGCTCACTGGGCGGGCGCCATTACATGCCTGCCTCTGAGAGAGCCCAGACTAGTGGGGCGTCAGCCCCTCGATGAAGCTTGGGTGTTAGTGTCGCAGGCTACATCGAGCGCTGCTGAAAGGCAGCGTGGCGAGACCCGCACTCCACCACCTCTGCAGAAGCGTCAAGGTTGATGCTGCGGCATCATCGCGGAGAAATTCTACTTCAGCTTCTGCTGGATGATCCAGCGTACCTTCCGCTCATCCAATCTGGCCATAGATAGGCTATCATCAGGGTGAGATGATTTCTTGAAACGAGACTGCCAGCCTATGGACAAAAAGAGTTATTAGCATTGCTTGGCGAATCTTTCACGTTGGATCGATGGCAAAGGGCCTGAACCTGCTAACCGACAGACAGATACAAGTTCTGAAATTCAGAAATAGAGGGTTGACCCAAGAGGAGACAGCAAAGCAACTGAAGACGACCAGAGAGAACATCAGCATACTTGAGAGTAGGGCGCGCAGAAACATCAATAGAGCAAGAGCCACCATTGAGACCTTGCAAGGTCTTGGGTTGGCTGCCAGATTGCAGGTTAAACCTGAGACTCCAGTCTTGGACATCGCCAAGATCATCCTCAGGAAAGCGGATAGCCTTAACGTCAGGATGCAGCTCGACTGCATAGATCTGCTGGAGAAGGTCAAGATGAAGGCCAGAAACAAGATAAAGAGTAAGAAAGTGGTTAAGACGATATCGATAACGCTGCTGCCGTATGGTGACCTCATAATCGAGTAGCAGGGCTGACGCGAAGTCCTCTTGCAGCTCTTCCAGAGTTAGTTGACGCCGGTCAGTACGGAGGCGTCTCTTCCTCTGCCCCCTTAGGTGGAGGGGGCGGCTTCGCTGCGGTTATGACATCATCTATCCTTATGATCATCGAGGCTGCCTCTGCAGCCGACTTTACAGCTTGCTCCTTTACAAGGGTGGGATCTAGAACTCCTAACCTCACCATCTCCCTGACTTTGCCGCTCCGAACATCCACTCCAGCCGCTAAGCCTGTCTTCCTATCATGAGCCGCCCTTAAGGCGACTATCGTGTCTATAGGGTCTAGACCAGCATTCTCAGCAAGTATCCTCGGTATGGCCTCCAGCGTCTCAGCAAAGGCCTCGACAGCCAGCTGCTCCCTCCCGCCAACCTTGGGCCCGTAGCTACGCAGCCTCTTGGCCAGCTCGACCTCGATCGCCCCGCCTCCGTATACCACCTTATTCTTGGCCACAACAGCCGCCACCGCGGATAATGCGTCATCCATAGCCCTCTCAGCCTCATCGACCAGCTTCTCCAGCCCAGCGCGAACAAGAATCGCGACAGACCTAGGGTTCCTGCATCCCTCAATGAATATCATCTTGTCATCACCGATCTTCCTCTCTTCCACGAGGCTGGCCCTTCCAAGAGTCTCAGACGTCAGGTCGTCGAGGTTCGTGACTATCTTTGCGCCTGTTGCCCTAGAGAGCTTCTCCATGTCAGACTTCTTGATCCGGCGCACCGCCATGATCTCATCTCTTGCAAGGAAGTGCTGGACCATGTCGTCTACGCCCTTCTGGCATAGCACCACGTTCGCTCCTGAAGCCTTGATCTTCTCCGTCACAGTCTTCATCATACGTGTCTCCTCATCCATGAACGCCTTGACCTGTGAGGGATCGGTTATTCTGATCTCGGCGCTGAACTCCGTCTTCTCAACCTCAAGTGCACAGTCAAGCAGAGCGATCCTAGCATTCTCGATCTTCTTCGGCATCCTAGGATGAACTACCTCCTTGTCTAGGATCATGCCTTTGACGAGCTGTGTATCCAGTAGGCTCCTGCCCTCCTTCTTCACGATCTGAATATTATCTGTGTCCGCGACTTCTGATTCCCCACGCCTCTCGATCACATGTCTGACAGCTTCAACCGCGATCCCGGCGAAGTGTTCCTTCGCCTCCCCGATCTCTCTGCCTGACATAGCGGTGGCAGCCACCTTCCTGAGCGTTGCCTTATCGGCTAAGTCTACGGTCTTTGACAACTTGTTCAAAGTCTCGACAGCCTTGTCTGAGGCCTTCTTAAAACCGGAGACTATTGTTGTGGGGTGGACATCATCCTCCAAGAGCTCTTCAGCCTTTCTCAGAAGCTCACTCGTCAAAATGACCGCCGTCGTCGTCCCGTCTCCGACTTCATCATCTTGGGTCTTTGCGACCTCCACCATCATCTTGGCTGCTGGATGCTGGACCTCGACCTCGTCTAGTACTGTTGCACCGTCGCTTGTGACGGTAACATCGCCGAGCGTATCGACAAGCATCTTGTCCATTCCTCTTGGGCCCAGTGTGCTCTTGACGATCTCACCAAGTATCCTGGCAGCCATCATATTCGATCTCTGAGCATCCCTGCCGCCGGTTCTTCCGGTTCCTTCCTTAAGAATGATAATAGGCTGACCTGCAAGGTACGCCAACTATTTCTACCTCATCATGAACTGGCAGGAAAAGTGCTGAAAAGGTGTAGATAAAAACTTTACGTCAATCCTCTAGACTGTTCCGCAATTGACGTCAAGAGTCAGAATCGGCTTCATGTCGAGCGTTTGACTTCAATCCGAAAGTCTTTTGTGAGTTGATCCAGGGCTTATTGTCCATGAGCCGTCAACTGTCCCCCAGCAAATTCACGTATGGGATTTGAAGTTGAATCGTCACCAGAAGACCCTGCTCTTCCTGCTTATCCTGTTAACGTCCCCCCTACTGGTGCGAATAGACTCTCCATCTGCCTATGCTGAACACTCACCAGTTGATGATAGAGAATCCCTGAAGGCTGCACCTCTTTGCCGAGGCTACATTCCTGACACTAGGATGTTGATGCAGAGTAAAGACGGAGATCTGCAGGCGGCGCTTGGTGCTGTAGGTGGAGGGGATATAACTTTGAGCTATGATCGCAGCATCCCAACTGAGGCCCGCTCCTACACACAGATCCTTTTTGATATCGTCTACCCAGAGATAAGACGGATCTACGGTGACCCATCGAACAGTATCACGGTAACCCTAAGCTATGATCCACGCTACTATCCATGGAATTTCTACGATGGGGCCACGAATACTATTGTTGTAAGTCAGCTGCCACCCTCAAGCGGCACCTCCCCGACTTGGGATGCGATATTCACCCACGAGCTCATCCATTCATTTCACGACGCCATATACCTGACAGGCGGGTCGTGGGCGGAGGAGGGTATGACAGAGGCTGCCACTGAGATAGTCGCTATGAACCTTGCTGGGACAAGAGACCTCGTATTCAGGGATCACGTTGTGAACCTGAAGTACTATGATGTTTGGAGCTACATGGGACGCAATGTTCTAGGAGGCGGCCCAGACTTCACGTACAAAGTCAATCCAGACCTCTCTTACCGTATCTCGGCAGCGATGTTCTTCATTCTCACGGCTGAGCTGTCCAGTGATCCATCTAATCCCTACGACTTCCTCTCACGTCTTAACAGTGTGATCTATGCTGACGCTTCTGCAAATCCGTTCTTTGATGATCTCAGATTCAAACTCAAGATCAGACAGGCCGCTGCAGGGAGGCTTGTTGAAGGACAGTTAGCGGATGTCTGGGTTGGAAATCAACCTGTAACCGCGAGCTTTGTCCCCTCCACATTCCAGATTGGCGTCTACCCGTACAGGCCTGAGAACCCCTCACGCGTATGGGCGATCACCTTCGCAAGACAACCTGATCAGAAAGAGAAGCCGATTGGAGGCCAGCAAGTTACTGTCAGGGTGTTAGACTCAACCGGCAGCACCGTGCAGTCGGGGCTGCTGGCAACTAGCTCTGACGGCATGGGGTTTCTGGAGCTATCCTCGACGCCACTGCCTGCCGGAGGCTATCAGATAGTCGCTTCAACCATCTTCAACGGCGTCAACTACACGGCGAAGAACTACGCCTACAGCCAAGGTGAATCCATCATTATTGAGCAGGCAGACATCAACCTGTACGGTGTCACATTGGATAGAACCGGAAGACCTGTGCCGAGCAGTGTAGCCGCATCAGGCGGAACAGTCAAACTGAATGCTAGAGGAGCGTTCAAGATCGAGGCGTCAAGTCAGATGCCACCCCTCGAGTTGACCGTGACCTCTGGTACGTATGAGAAAAGGATCGGGAAGCCGAACCCTTACACGAGAGTCTCCTGGACCAACTCAACAGCACCTGCACCTGCACCGTACAAGGTGACTGTCAACATTGATGGTCTACCATCAACATACTTAACAACCCTGCGTGTGGACGGAACGACGCAAGGAGTCATCCAGGGAGGTGGATCAGTAGAGTTGACCTTCGAAGCTGGGTCTACACATAGCCTCGAGGTTGACGGTTACGTCAACGCCTCCTCGAACAATCGATACCACTGCATCGACAATATGCAGACAGTCACCGCGCAGG
>JAGTQV010000018.1:5706-21479 GCA_018397035.1 Candidatus Bathyarchaeota archaeon
TTCAGCACTCTCCAACAGTTAGGGTCAGCCGACCCTATCTCAGCCACGATCGACGGTTCGATATATGCTCTGCCTGTCAGTTTCTGGTGGGTCAGCGGCTCGAACCACACGTTCACATTCCAGTCAAACCTGACAGAAGGCTCAACCCGTTACCTGCTCACAGGATCGTCGGTCTCGTCACCAGTACTGGTTACTGGACCTATCACGATAACAGGATTTTATAAGACTCAGTACTACCTCTATGTCTCAGCGATCCCAGCCGGTTTGGTAGACTTCAACTGGACAGGCTGGCATGACGCCGGCTCAAGAGTAGGCTTGGAAGCCCCTGATGTTCAAGGCTACACTTTCAAGCGCTGGATCCTTGACGGCTCACCGGTCGCAGGCAACCCTATTCAGGTCGAATTAGACTCAGCCCACAAGGCTATTGCAGAGTATGAGAGTGTAGGGGTGTACAACGTCACAGTAACCGCTCTCTATGTTCCCAGGAATGAACAGGTGCAGGCCGGATTCACTTGGGACGGCCAGTCCTTCACGACGCCGCATACATTCCGCAGCCTCACAGGAAGCCATAGCCTCGTCATATCCCCCGTTGACAGTCAAGGTCACCCATTCGCAAAATGGCAGGACCTCGACTCCAATACTGCAGCAAGAACGATCTCGGCTGGAGGAACCTACACCGCACTCTTCGGCATATTGACTGAGAACTTCACGATTACGGCCTCACCTGAACATCAGCGTATAGGCCCAGGCATGTCGACGGTATTCACTGTGAATGTTGAGGCGCCTAACGGATTCAGTTCACCAGTAACCTTGGGCGTGAAGGGGCTGCCTGCATATTCAAACAGCACCTTCGAACCGCGCACCTTGACGCCGCCAGGCTCCTCAACACTGAAGATCAGCACCAGCTCAACGACGCCTGTCGGTTCCTACATACTGACGATAACAGCCACCGGTAACGGGCTGGTCCGCACAGTCTTGGTGAGGCTCAGCATGGGAGCCTGCATAGTCGCTACAGCAACCTACGGTTCAGAACTTTCGCCTGAAGTCCAGTTTCTGAGGAGTTTCAGGGACAGGATTGTGAAAAATACCTTTGCAGGCGACAGTTTCATGACTGCCTTTAATACATGGTACTACTGCTTCAGTCCACCGGTCGCCGACTTCATCTCCAGCCACGAACTCGCAAAGGGAGTCGTGAAAGTGGGCCTCTACCCGCTTATAGGGATCCTCCACGTCGCCTCTGCAGCTCACATATTGTTCAAGGATGCGCTCGAGGTGGGGGTCTTCCTGTCAGGGGCGGTCGCAAGCATGCTCATAGGCACCGTCTACCTCACGCCTGCACTCGCTCCACTTATGCTCAGAAGGAAGAGGCTGATGATGGCCGTGTTGAAGGTTTCAACCGTCATTATCACCTCAGGGTTGATGCTTTCTCTGCTTGGGGAGTCCTATTCTCATAGAGGACTGATGATGATGGGAACATCGATGTTTGTAATTGGAACGATGTTTACCTCTGCTTTCACGTCCTTCAAGCTAGTGACCTCAGTTGCGTCAAGGATATGCGTGAGACTGAGACTCTGGTCGGTTTGACCTACCTCTGACCCTGACAAAGGCCTGATCCTTGGGAAACAGACTCAAAAAGCAGCTTGGAGTGGAGCAGGGCCAAAATCAAGATAAGAGGGCGAGTCCGGAGTCTAGTCTGAATCCAGCGGAGAGGATTGATGGTCGACAGAAGGGCTTCTCTTAGAATCTGCCCCACTTGCGGATTCCCGCTCCGATACGTGAGAGGCAGATTCTGGTGTGACTACTGCAGAATCTTTCCCCTTGAAAGGGAGATCAGCATAGGCGGCTTCCTCTCCAGAGTTGAGGATCGCCTCAGAACTGTACTCGAGAGGATGGAGCGGAGTTTAGGAGGGGGCCTTGGAAGGTCTCCTGGCGAAAGTGTTGATCGAGTCATTGCAAGAGCCGATCTTCCGCCTCCACGCGTTACGATAACCACACCGATGACCGTTGAGCCCACACCTTCAACATCGGAGATAGATAATAGAGTCTTCAGTTATATCGAAGCTCATGGAGGCGAAATCTCGCTCTCCAAGGCGGCGTCGGAGCTGAGTCTTGCAGTTGCCGAGTTGCAGGCGTCTATTGGAAGATTAAGGTCAGCTGGTCTTCTGGGGCTTCAGGACGAGAAGACAGAGGCAGGCACTATCACACCATTACGTCAGAAGATATGCGTCAGATGCGCTAGGCTGATAGAACTTGAAGCCCGGTACTGTACTGAGTGCGGGTCTGAGCAGCCAGCGTAGTTCCTGGTGCAGCTTGAGGAGGAATGCTGGGCAAGATTTTTCTTTCGATGGTTACAATGCTTCTGGAGTGTTGATAGGTATGGAGAGGCTTAAACTCTCAATCGCGTTGGATGACCGCTTTGAGGAGGGGGAGCTTCAAAGGATCGCTGAGGCTCTGGGAGGCGCGTTTGATCTCAAGAACCGGACATATATGCTTAAGGCTTCGGAGGAGAGTCCGCCGACGGCTGTCTTCTCTTTCGGAGAGATCACAGGAGAGAATATACCATATCTGCTTGGGGTTATCAGGAGTGACTACTGGAAGAAGGCTAGGAAGGAGATATCTAGGATACTGGCCAGACGGCGGGACGGCGAGGCCCCCCTCGTCTCCTTCGAGTGCTCGATCGGGGGTGTCAAGGCGAATATGAGGTGTAGGACCAGTGATCAGAGGAGCCTTGAGGCAGCGTTCGAGCATCTGTACTCGGCTCTTGACAGCCTGTGGACACTTGCACACAACAAGAATCTCCCGCGATCCCCTTCGCAGATATACCTTGGATATAATGAAGCCTCAAAAAAGTACAGGATAGATAGGGCTGTGGTATTAGGTACGGACTTTGGAGAATACGAATTCGATGAGAAGGGTGGGAAGTGGAGCAAGATAGCTTCGAGGCAGTCGGATCAACGTGCTTGATAATCTGCGGGGGTTAGTCTGAGACCCACCTCTCACAGATCCTTATCCCATCGACCACGTCCTTCGCGTAGGCGTCAGCCCCAACACTCTTAGAGAACTCTTCAGTAAGTGGTGCTCCACCCAAGATAACCTTGACCTTATCACGTATAGATGATGACCTCAGAGCCTCGATGACCTCACCGATCCTCATCATAGTCGTACTGGTTAGTGCAGAGATCCCTATGATGTCAGGCGACTCCTCCTTCGCCGCCTTCACAAATCTGTCTGCCGGAACATCGATCCCCAAGTCTATAACCTCGAACCCCGCCCCCATCAGGCTCACGACAACAAGGTTCTTGCCGATGTCATGGAGATCTCCTGGCGCGCTCCCGATCACAACCTTGCCTCTGTACTTAACTTGGCTCCCTGCCATGTGAGGCTTCAACAGGTCAGAAGCAGACTTCATTATGGTTCCTGCGATGACGAGCTCACTTATGAAGTACTCGCAGGACTCAAACTTCTTCCCAACGATACTGCTCGCTTCCCTCATGGCATCCATGATGTCGTATGGGGAGAAGCCGGCCTTCAGAGCCTCCCTAGTCGCGTCAAGCGCCTTTGCATGGTCAAGGTCGACTATCGACTGTTTGAATCTTTCCAAGAGCTCTTTCTGAGACATCAGGACACCCTACAGCTTGATTGGGTAAGCCCCGTGCTTGATGACGGAGTCGTAGAGTGCGCACACGTTCCACGGCGGGACCTCAGGCTGGATTATGTGTCCAGGCGCGACTATCAACCCTCCGCCAGCCGCACCCTCCTTTATGACACGTTTAACCTCTGCCTCCACATCAGCCGGTGTGCCTCGTGGCAGAACCCTCTGTGAGCTTACTCCACCACAGAAGGTCAGTTTGTCTCCGTACTTCTCCTTCAGCTTAGCCAGCCCCATGTCTGGGCACTCCGGCTGGACAGGATTAAGAACATTCACACCCTCCTCAATGAAGTCGTTTATGTACATCTCAACATTCCCGCAGCTGTGAAGGTAGATCTTGCCCGCTGTCTTCTTATGAATGAAATCGTAGAGCTGCTTGTGTCGAGGCTTTATGAAGTCCCTGTACATCTTGAGGCTTAAGAGGCCCGAGGTCTGAGCTCCCATATCGTCCCCTATGCCGACTAGCGTACAGTAGTCACCTATCTGGTCAAGCATCATCCCGTACATCTGGATCAGAAGCTTAGTCACCTTGTCCAGTAGAGCGTTTGCGATGTGAGGTCTGAAGTAGAGATCCTCAATAAACTTGTTGAATCCTCTGCGTTGCCATGAAGCCTCGAAAGGCCCACCCATGGGCGCGACGCAGCAGACAGCGTAGCCTGCCTCATCCAGCCGTTTGGCTTTCCTGTCGAGACCCTCAACAGACCTGTCCTTCTCAGGGTCTGGCCAGTAAGGATCATTAAGGATCTCGTCAACCGTATCTTTGTCCTCCAGCGGGGCCGGAGTGGCGAATTCCAGGTAGAGTTCACCAGCCTTCCGGTGAAAACCACACTCGTCTATGAATGAGTTGTCCGGAAACAGCTTCTGTGGTATGAAGGGTTTCGCTAGTCTGATTGATACAGGCCTGAAGTCTATTCTGAATCTTCTATAGATCCTCTCGTCGATGGGTGTCGTCCACCAAGACGTGTAGTGGGTTCCACCCGGCCAGTAATCTATCTCTTTGAAAAATATCGGGAGGTGGAGATAGTGTTTAAGATTGAAATATGATTGCTTCATCATGAAGGAGAGGCATCCGCCAAGTTCAGCAGGAACTCTGTCAGCCTCTTGATGTTCTAGGATCTTCCAGACACGCTCTCGTGGAGTGTACCGTTCACCAGGGTATATTATCGCTTTTTCTCCCCGTGGAACCGTCTCCATGTCGGCAACCCCCATTTCGCGTAGGTGTAGATTCCGTTTCGTATTAAAGTTTAATTGATTTGGCCCCGCCCTATCATTCTCAGTGGGGTGTTCTTGACGCGGCGTGTCTACGTGATCTTGGTCTGCGCAGTACTGTTAGCGCTCATCCATCCGGCAGGCCACATAGGCCGAGTCAACGCCGAAACTGTAGAGGGGGCGGCGGCCTTCACGTACGTACGATTCCAGCAGGAGAAGATCTATGAGGGTGAAAGTGCGAACCTACTCTTCGCTGTTAGTAACAGAAACTCTACTGAGACAGAATTCTACGTCAGAGTATACCGAGACGGGCAGATGATATTTGATGGGGAGCCGAGACCTTTCTCATGCAGTATAGGCGAGACAACCTCAGAGATGACAGTCACACTAGACGGCTGGATTGGGGCTGAAACATACAGGATCAACGTCGAGCTTCACTCGACTCCCTCTGACACGCTGCAAGATCTCAGGCCTCTTTCACTGACAGTCGTCAAATTAACCGCTGGGGAGTTCACCTTCTCCCCATCGAAGACGGTCTGGGGCAGAATCGACAAATCGTCTTTGAAGGTGAACTTCACAAACACCGGAAACGATGACATGTATGACGTGGTGGTCACCGTGATGAATTCAAGTCTCAGAATAAGCCCGCTCAGCAGCGGTGATCTCGGAACCGTCCCAGCCGGCCAGACCGTGACCTTGACTTTCACCCTCAGCGCCCTAGACAGTAAAGGGACGAAACCGGGACTTCATAAGATCTCTATGAGAATATCCTTCAACGACTACCGTTCAATCTCACACTACCAAGACTGGACATTGGAATTCAACCTGGAAAAGATGCAGCCGAAGATCCTGTTCTCGTTCAACCCACCTGCCCCAAAATGTGGCGACACAATCAAGTTCAAGGCGGAGCTGGTCGACGAGAAGAAGAACCCACTCGTCGGCGAACTCATCACACTCTCAGTAGGCTCGACTACTGTCTCTAATGAGACCTCAACCTACGGCACGGCTGTCTACGAACTCCTTGAAGGTCTCGATTCAGGCAACCACAGCGTCAAGCTGAGCTACAGGGGGTCAGAATACTACATGAATACCTCTGAGATCTTTGTGATGAGAGTCTCGCCTCTAGCAACCTCACTGCATGCTGAGACACAAAAGATAGTGAACGCAACTATCCCTGCTACAGTCAATCTCTCACTCGTCGACGAGAGGCTACGGCCTATACCAAACCAGACTCTGAAGATCACTATAGTTTCAGGTCTGATGAACTTCTCTCGTCTAGAAAAGACTGATGATCAAGGTAGAGCCTCCTTCAGTTTCAGCCTGAACGCCTCAGGAGAAGCTGAACTCAGCGCTTCCTTCGCCGGGTCGAGGAACTACCTGGAGAGCAGGAGTCACTCCATCATCAAGGTCACTCCAGCCTCCACAAGACTTGCTCTGCGAGCCATCCCCGCAGTGACGCTGGACAGCACCATAGACCTTGAGATATCCCTGAGGGATCTGCTTGGGCGACCGTTAAGTGACGCTCCCATAACTGTATTGGTCAACGGTGAAGCCGCTGCAAGACTGTCTACAAACTCGACCGGCTACGCGAAGACGGCGCTTACCCTGCAGCCAACGGTCTTCTTCAGAAAGGCAAGGGTCAGTGTGGCTTTTTCCGGGGACGAGAGGTCTGCCCCAAGCCTCTGTGAGACCGAGATCCTAGTAGTCAATTCTTCAGCCTTGGCAGGGGTCTTGGGAGCCGTCGCTGCCGGCGGCATCGTCTCATCCCTTCTACTTGTGATGAGGTGGAGAAGACTCTCGAGAAGAAAGGCCCTGCCCTCAGAGGTCAAGCCTGTTAAGCCTCGGAAGGGCGAGTTGCCTATCATCCCACCGCTCACGCCCCTAGACGAGAGGGTATACGAGTACATACTGGAGCATTCAGGGGTTATCTCCCTGAGCCAGGCCTCTAAGGATCTGGGGATAACCGTCGAGCAGCTTGAAGCATCCACTAAGAGGCTCAGAGATGCGGGGCGACTGGCTCCGACTGACTGAATCGATTTAAGAGCGAGACTGTCAGTAGGTCCCGTAGCCGTATTGATATGACGGCCAGTACTGCGGCTGTGGAACAGAGAGGCCGTAACATTGTGTGCAGAACACCATGCCAAGGTACTGCCTTCCACACGACTTGCAGATCGGTCGGCCGCATCTGCTGCAGATATAGGTCGCGGGGAGCTCACGATGGTAGCTGCATGTCCCCATCGACGGGATCCTCATGGAGATCCTTGCTGGGATATTCTGGGCGGCGGCTGGTGTTGGCTGCGTCACTCCTGTAGGTGAGATGACGCGAACTGTGGGGGACGGTCTTGGAGCAGACTGGACTGATACTGTCGGTGTGGCTGAGGAAGGTGCTGAAGCAGGTGAAGGATACATTGGGCTGCCGCAATCGTAACAGAACTTGGATCTCTTCGGATTCAACTTTCCACATTTAGGGCATGTCGGCATTCAGCCATCTCTCCGCGTCTAAGTCAGTTTTGCAACCGCCTCAAAATATTCGCCGCCCTTTCTTTTAAGAGTAACTAGAATGTAGTCGCCGCTCCTCAAAGAATTCTTTTTGAATGAGTTCTCATTCATCTTTGCATGGGATCTCTGTTGCAGGTTGAAGAAGAGAAACTCCTCAGACTCGGGAAAGAGATCTTTCAGGATCCTGTTCCTTTCTTCCTGCGATGCTAGTTTAGCTAGTGGGATCTCGATCCTCCTCACGATCTCTCTCGATTCGCCATGTTCCCCGCAGACCATGCAATTCGGGTTTCTGACTAGTTTGAGAATGGAGTATTTGTTGTATCTTAGATCTCCAAGCCAGATTCCTTCAATCGGTCTGCCTGTCAACGCAGGCCACTCCCCCTCTTTCAAGAAGTCATCGTATCCCATCAGTATCTTCGCGATCTCTTGAGCTTGGATTGAGGCGACGAGAGAGATAGTGGTGGACAGCGACGGGATCTTGGCCTCCTCTATCGGTGCATCACAGGGATTCCTCAGACCCACCAATCTGCCATATTGACCGCTCGTTATTGGGCAGATAGGGCAGGGATCCTCCGGAGGCACGTATGACTGAACCCTACACTGATAGCCCGCTATTCCACCGTCGACAAGAGGTACCAGGTATCTTCGAGATACAGAAGATAGGAAGACTCTTGAAGCGAAATTGTCCAGTCCGCTCGCTATTATATTCGATTCCAGAAAGACCTTGAGCGGAATGCTCTCGAGCCTTCCTTGAACAGCGGTTATCTCGAGGTGGGGGAACTTACGGTGAAGCTTCTTCGCTAGGACTTCTGACTTCAGTCTTCCCGAGTCTGCACTGTCGAAGAATAGCATCCTGCTCAGGTTCGAGATCTCGACAGCGTCGTAGTCTACTATAGTGAATCTTCTGACCCCCAGCATGGCCAGGTTCTTCGCGGCCTCGTTGCCTATGGCACCTGCACCAGCTATCAGCACTCTTGAGTCCCTCAGCTTGGCTTGACCCTCCTTGCCCCAGAGTATCATTTGGCGTGACCAGAAGTAGTCTACCTCAAGCTTCTTAGACTCGAGCTTAAGCTTGGAGACAGGCCATTCTTCCTTTAGGGGTTTACCGTCGAGAAGTAGCTTTGTGAGTTCCTCTTCGAGACCGAGCCTTGAGCATAGTCTCTGCTTGAGCCTTGCGACCGTGGTTCCCGGCGCCACCTCAACCTCTACTTCAGTGACTGAGGGGATCCTTGCCTTAACCTTCAAAATCTGTCCTTCAGAGTATCAGGGCCTGTGGGGCCTGAGGATAGTGAATCTGACAGTGTCTCTTGGAGTGTTCCTTGAGGTCACTGCAGGGAGAGGTATGACGTTGAATCGGACTATATCGCACTCTGATCTCTTCTGCTTGTTCTGGTTCATCTTCGGGAAGCCGTACTGTCTGCAGACTTTAGCCGCATCCAGACACTTAGGGTGGTTAAAGACGTTGTTCGGGTTAGGGTCTGAGAGCAGATAGTAGAGTGAGTTGACCACGGAGACAAGCTTCAGGTTTGGCCTCCAACTCTCACCGAGGCTTGAAACGCAGACGGCTCCAGGAATATTAGGGACGATGTTGGGGTGCGGGATCTCTGTGAGCCAGGTCGCTATCGGCGGCTTAGCAGGGTACTCATCCGGCAGCTCCAACCTGAACCTCTGCCACTGCACATACTCTGTGAAGGGCCAGATCCTCTGCTCAGCCAGCCGCTTAACCTCACCCTTCTCACAACGGAGCATACCCTCAAAGATGGTCGGCGGATCATTCATCGCCGTGACCATCGGGAACTGGTGATTCAGAAAATCCTTCTCTCTGTAGAGTTGGGGGATATTCAATACTCAACCGCCAATGATGTTGTGTGGCATCAAGGCCAGCTGGGCGTTCTCAGGAATCCCTGCTGCAGCAACGGTCAGGCTGTCGTCAAGTATCACTCCACCGTACATCAGAGCCACTGTTGACTGGTCGATCCCGAAGGAGCTGCAGACCTGCTGCTTTATCTCGCTGATAGTGTGATCTGGAAGAACATCTATCTCTGCAAGCCCAGACTGCGGACCGATCGGCGCTTGGATGAAAAGCTTCATTGGGAGCCTTCACCTCCAAACTGTTTCTGGCATAGACATAAAGCTTGCCATGGATCCTAGGGGCGAACCTTGAGGGTGACCACTGCTGTGTGCGTCAGGACTCCATCCGTCGCTGTAATCGTCACGGTGAATGGAGGGGTTATCGCCAGTGGAGAAAGCAGGTTCGTCGAGACCACGAATGTCAGATTCTGCAGTGTTCCTGCAAGCCAGGTCCTATTATGGAATGTTGTGAAAGTATACTTGATCCCACGCGGCAGACCGGATACTGACAGATCGACCTCCCCAACGTATCCGTTCTTGGCTCTTAATGTGACTGTGTAGTATGCGGCCGCACCGCGTCTGATATCATTTGAGCTGGGTGTGACTGAGATCTCAAAGTCTGGTGGAGGATTCACCTTGACAGTTAATGTGCGTGTATGGGTCAGGTTTCCGAATGAGCCGGTTAGAGTGGCTGTATATGTTCCTGCTGGTGCCGAAGTTGTCGAGGAGAGCGTCACGGTCGAGGTCACCACACCGTTCGCCGGCGGAGTGACCGATGGAGGGCTAAATGATGCAGAGACGCCTGAAGGTAGACCTGTCATCGATAATGAGACGCTCGATGTGAAACCCCCCTCAGACCCCACGATGACAGTTGTGCTGTTGCTGGTGCCGGCTGATAGTACAAGGCTCGGAACCTGGGTTGTGACGTTAAAGTCTCTGACGAGTACGAAGTGTGTTACCGTATGAGCTGAGAGTCCAAATGCGTTGACGACCTCGATGTAGTAAGTTACACTCGTGGTGACCTCGTCACCAGGGATGACTGCAAGGTAAGGCTGAAAACCTGTCGGTGGGAGGGTCATCTCTCTGGTCCTCCATACCCCTTTATCAACGACGTTGTAGTGTAAGGTAACGTTCTGAACCCAGATACCTCCGCCAAAGGCTGTCGCGTTCAGGCTCAAAGGACTATTAGCCAGCCCTGTAGTGACAGGCGTGTGATCTATGCTCGGCGGCCTGTAGATGAACAGTATCACTAGAGCTGTAGAGGTTAGGAGAAGGCCTGCAAAGAGAATCACTAACAGGAGGACACGTAAAGGCGGCCTTGCAGGTCTCGGTCTCGGATAGTAGAGTGGAGCCGGCCTAGGTCTCGGCTGGGGGTAGTAGGCTGCATGCAGGACCCTAGTTATCGGGGATAGCGCTGCTCCTGAGATCGCATATGAACTCGACTGGCCGCCGGACGAATCCTGTTCAACAGGCATACTAGGGTTCAAGTCTTCAGACCTCTGCAGAGACGCTAGCGTAGGGGTCTCCCACGCCTTCAGAGACCTTGATTGCAAAAAGGGGAAGGGTGGAATGGCTACTTTCCCAGTATCCCGAGTATTCCGCCTACCATTCCCAGTATCAGAGCGACGATGCCGGCTACTATGGCTGCGTAGACCTGTAGTGTAGGCACCACTATCAGTAGTGCAATGTAGATATTGGCTAGTGAGAAGACGAAGGCTATGATCCCTCCGAGCGTCGTGTATCCTAGCCTGATGAGGAATGCACCCAGTATCACCACTAGACCCAGCAGCAGTCCTACGCCGAGGAAAGCGATCACGTACGGTGAGAGCCATGCAGGGACCACCGGTAGATTAATGTAGAGTACGGCTGTTGCCGCTGCGCCAGCGACTATCGCAATTATCCCCGCTATCAAAGACAGGATGAAGCCCCATGTTGCACTAGGCCTGACAGGTATTAGTGGCAGAGGCATCGGCGGCGGGGCTGGGAACCCAGGCGGTCCAGGCGGCGCAGGCGGATACGCTGCTGGCGGCGGAGCTAAAGGTGCACCCATCACTGGCATCGGGGCCTGAGGCGGGTAACCGGCTGTCGGATACACTGCAGGGTATCCTCCTGGATAGGCTGGTGGATACTGTGGAACCTGGACTGGAACTATTCCGGCGTAGCATTGCGGGCACAAGACTAGATCACCATAGAATCTTGCGTCATCTCTGCAGATAGCTCGTCCACACCGGCTGCAGATGTACTGTGCTGGAAGGTTTGGGTGATAGTAACACATCCCTGGAGGCGGAACCCTGTAAGGAATTGACGGGACCGCGGGCCTAACGACCTTGACTGAAGGAACAGGCTTGACAGCGGGCGCGGCGAATGATGATCCGCAGCTTGAGCAGAATGTTGCATCGTCTCTGTTGGCAGCACCACACTTCGGACATTGCTTAACCATTCTTTCTCCTCCGAGTTGAACTACACTTTTATTATTCTAGCCTTGAACTATGCACTTAAGCCTTTCCAACAGAAACTGAGCGTCCAAAAGTCAGCGTCTCTAGACTTGAATATCTAATATGTTGTATACAGCTTGGCTGGCAGCAGAGTCGTCTCGAAACGGATCGCTAAGACTTTGGCCCTGTGCAATGATGGGTTAGACTGGTGTTGGGAGTTTGAGTTGACATCGTGACGGGTGAATATAGGTTTTCCAGAATTGTTTGTAGAATTCCGGGTTTGCATATCTCACAAGGATGATCTGGAGAATATTCTCTTCACCTTGACAACCCTGAAGACCACTCTGCCAAGCTTCGTCACCAGGCTACGCCGGTAGCTGGTTAAGTACCTCCAAACTGAAGCCTCAAGCTCCTCCACCAACCTGACTTGAAGGACTTCTATCACATTGGACAGACTCGTAAGGCTCTTGATCTGTTCCGCTCGATCAAGTCCGCCAAATCTATACGTGTCGTTACTTCCGTATTCAACAGGGGCTTACTCTCCTCCATTGTGCTGTCACTCACAACACATGGAGGCGGGTAAGCCTCACAAATCTAACCCATCACTGCACGGCACGGAGACTTTAGTAACCAATATAACTGTGAGTCTCAAGCTATCTAGACGATGCCCCGGTAGCTCAGCCTGGTTAGATGTCTGGTGGACACTGGAGAGCGTTGGCTTGGTAAGGCCTCCGAAGAGTCAAAGGTCACGGGTTCGAAGCCCGTCCGGGGCTCCAATCTGAGTTTTTACGATCTCTCTTTCCCGCAGTATTCCGGTCTTTCATCCCGAAGGTATGGTTGAGGATGGTGCCTTGATGTACGATGCTGTTGTGGTTGGGGCTGGACCAATAGGCTCGACCGTGGCACGTATGATTGCTGAGAGAGGCTTCAAGACACTTCTGTGTGAGGAGCATGAGTTCAACGGTAGACCCTGCCACTGTACTGGCAAGCTGACCGCTCATGCATTCGAAGAGTTCGATCTGCCTAGAGATTCCGTGGTGAATAGTGTCAGGGCAGCATTACTCCACTCACCGTCAGGTAAGACTTTGCTCATCCGCAGAAAGACCGTCGACTCCTATATTCTTGATCGAGAGCTGTTTGACTCAAGACTGGCTGAGATGGCGTATTCAGCTGGTGCTGAACTATCCCCGCAGACGAGGTTGGATGATCTCCACCGGGGATCAGACGGTTTTGTGACTTTGCAAGGCAGGAAGATGGGCGGGCTTGTAGAGTTTAGAACGCGGCTCGTCATAGATGCTGAGGGCGCTTCACCCATTCTGCTGAAGAAGCTTGATCTACAGAATAAGGGCAGGTTCCTCACTGGCTTACAATACGAGATTGCAGGAGTGGAACTCGACTCTTCTGACACTGTTGAACTATACTTTGGAAGAGAGGTAGCACCCGGGTTCTTCGCGTGGATCGTTCCACTGGGCGATGACGAGGCTAGGGTAGGCTTGTGTATCAGAAGTTCATATGCAACCTTGCCCGTTCGTGACTACCTCGAGAGGTTCCTCAGAAACCGTCTACTCAGCATCAGATTCAGAAAAAGGAGGGTCATGAAGACCTATACTGGGGTGTTGCCGATAGGCGGACCGATCAGCAAGTCCCACACCGACTCTGTACTTGTAGTTGGAGACTCTGCAGCTCACGTGAAGTCTACATCAGGCGGAGGGATATACTTCGGGCTTAAGGCTGCTGAGGCAGCTGCATATACAGCAGTCGAGTCTATGGAGGAGGGGGATACGAGTGAAAGATTTCTCAGGCGGTATGAGGTCAGATGGAGGAGGAGCATAGGATATGAGTTGAGGGCAACCGCGATCGCGCGAAGAATTCTAGATAAGCTCACTGATACAGAGTTCGACAGACTCTTCCGGATACTCTCCGACGAGACCATGTCAGGAATCATACAAGCTTATGGAGATACAGCATACCAGACTAGGCTTCTTAAACCGATTATGCCTAGGCTCCTTAATAGATTGAATATGCCATCTGACATCACTATCATGGCCAAGATAATGGTTTATGGGCTTTCAGGCTTGCTTTCCTGAGGATCGAGAAGCAATAAATATGGTTGAGGCAGAGTCTGAAAATCTGGAATAGCCTTGCAGAACTATGAAGAAGCGATCAAAGCAGCGACTTCAAAAGCAGTTGAGACGGTTCAAGACGGACAGATCATAGGTCTTGGAAGCGGCAGATCGGTCGCTCAGGCCTTAATCATGATCGCAGAGAAGATCGAGAGAGATCATTTGAAACTCAGTTTCGTGCCCTCATCATACCAGATAGAGTTTCTGACGCGACGCCTCAGGTTACAGCTGGCATACTTGGAGGCAGGGAACCCCCCTGACCTGACCCTGGACGGTGCTGACCAAGTCGAGATAGGCAGCTTAGACATGATAAAGGGTGGTGGAGGAGCGTTGGCGAGGGAGAAGATTATTGATTCATGCTCCAAGAGAGTATCGATCATCATTGACGAGTCCAAGTTGACTCAGAGGTTGGGCGAGGGCAAGTCTGTGCCTGTGGAGGTTCTGCCTTTCGGGGTTGAGACAGTGATGCAGAGGATCTGCAGGCTCGGTGGGGAGCCGACCCTGAGGCAAGCCCAGGGAAAGGTTGGACCGATAATAACGGATAACGGAAACATGATCGTGGACGCGGATTTTGGTCTAATAAAGGATCCAGCTGGGCTTGAGAGAGAGATCAGAATGATACCAGGCGTGGTCGAGGTCGGCATCTTCGTCAAGGTAGCAGACACAGTCTACGTCGGAGGAAGAAGTGGATCTGTAGAGGTTCTCAGACGGGAGTGAGAAGCCTAAGGTTGAGGGTGCCGGGGACGGGAGTCTCGGCATACGCAGTCGAACCCGCGGCCTCTGGATCTCTCCAGAGAGACTCAGACAAGCTCTTTATGAGTCCAGCGCTTCAATCTGCCCGTGAAGGCATCTAACCACAGCTGAGCCACCCCGGCAGGACAGATTGAATACACCGACACCTAAAAAAGCTTGATACAGCGATTAGAGGGAGGCCTGTGAAGAGAATATGCCTTGTGCTATCAAGACATCTCATCAGGGACCAGAAGGGGATGCCCCGGTAGCTCAGCCCGGTAGAGCGACGGCTTTGTAAGCCGTAAGTCCTGGGATCGAAGCCCAGCCGGGGCTCCAAAACCTCGGACTGAATCAGCAGACAGTCCAGAAGACCTCTCCAAGTATCTTGAGAAACTAAAAGAGATGGTAACATGTTCCACCAACTATGAAATGGCCTCTTCAACCCCCCCTAGGGGTAGGGGGTCCCCCTGACACTTCACGCATGTAAAGCAGATACTGCCCCTCTGAGCCTGCATGAGCTCACTGAGGAAAGATGCGGTGCAGCTGCTCTGAGTGGCGCCCTGTATGGAAGGTTCGAGCCCTACCTGGCCAGGTTTCCCAGTACATCGAACACAAGCTCCCGCGGTCCACCTGCGACCCTGATCCTACTTCTCAGTTCAGGGTTTTCCTCAAGCTCTTGCTTCAGTCTCTCGGAGATGAGAAACCTCCTAAGCTCCAGGGTATTCTTGATTATGACTATCTTGGCTTTTGAGTAGTCTCTGACCCCAGCGATCCTCAGACCCATCATTATAGCGTCTCTGTCTGAGGGTAGGAAGATCGGGATCCTTCCAGTGTTGGCCCAGCATGATGTTAAGCAATTGACAAAAGTCTTCTCGAAGTCTATCTTCTCGAATACTCTCTTCGTAGTGAGGTCTGCCAAGCCGATGCCTGTGGCATTTCCCTCGGTCTCATCTGTCAGATCGAGAACAACTATCTTGTTGACTCTTGGCGCCTCAGGATCATGCTCCTCCTGAATAGTGAATCTTCCCGTCACATTAGGATCCATGCCTGCGCCACTGATCTCTTTCCCAATCTCACTGACTACCAGTAGATCTATCTCTTTGAAAGGTATTCTAGCCAGGTAGTTCTTAGCGATCTTGAGAAGCTCTTTCTCTTCCTGAACTATCTTCTCTGGAGGCATCGCCTTGACTATGGAGGTCTGGTGTAAGCCGTCCTCCACTATAGCCACACCGCATACTATCTTTGCCTTCTTCAGTATTGTCTCAGCCATCCTCT
>JAGTQV010000017.1:0-12878 GCA_018397035.1 Candidatus Bathyarchaeota archaeon
TCTCGCATCTGGGACACCAATTCACCGGGTGCTCGCCCCTGTAGATGTATCCTTTCTCGTAGAGGATCAGGAATGAGAGTTGTGTAGCCCGGCAGTACCGTGGGTCCATGGTTCGGTACTCTAGGCTCCAGTCCATTGAGAAACCCATAGACTTCATCGTCCGCCTCATCTTCTCTATGTACTCGTCTGTGAGTTTGACGCATAGGTCTTTGAACTCCTGCACAGAGACGTCCCGCTTCCTTATCTTGTAGGTCTTTTCCGCCCTGACTTCTGTAGGTAAGCCGTGGCAGTCCCATCCCTGCGGGAAGTGAACATTGAACCCCCTCATCCTCTTGTATCTTGCAACGAAGTCGATGTAGCACCAGTTCAGGGCGTTTCCCATATGGAACTCGCCACTTGGATATGGTGGAGGAGTGTCGATGCTGTATGTCGGTCGGGTTCTGTCGTCGAGGTCGAAGGCGTATACATTCCAGTCGCTCCAGAGACTCTGCCACTTGGCCTCACACTCTGATGGATTGTAGGACTTCGGGATCTCTTCACTGCTCTTGACGCTCAAGACCGACACCATGGCTGCGATGAGTCATTCATCGATTCTGAGGCTCCAACTTACCTTGAAAGGTTCAAAAGCATTTCTCAGTCTCTCGAGTCGGCAGCGTCTATTCCAGGAACATCCTCAAAGACCGCTGCTCCCGCCTCTCATCAAGCTTCAGCCTCATATTGTCCCTCGCCGCTATCGTCTTCACCCCTGAAACTTCATGTATGAACTGCGCTTCCAGGTCTGGGTTCGCGTAGATCATCCTGATACCGAAGCCGGTCATTACACATAGGCTAGGCTTGACCTCGCCCAATATCTTCACAGCATCGTCTGTGCAGAGGTGCCCCCTGACAGGTGCACCTCTCGGTCGCAGTACGCACATGACTAACACGTCAACCCCTGCAAACTGCTCCTCTATCCCATCAAAGTACTCTGTGTCAGATGTGTATCCGACATCTCCTCTGGGTAATTATCCGCAGCACTAGAGGAACCTCGACCTCACTCCCAACCTGCATCACGTAACGTTCATCAGTCGGGTTGACTGCTACAGCGACGCATGCAGGCAGCAGCTCCGGCCTGGTAGTGGCTATGAGCAGTTGATCATCCCTGATTCCGAAGGTCAAGTATACGAGTTCGCTATCCCTCTCGCCGTAAGTGACTTCTGCCTCTGCTATAGCTGTCTCGCATCTGGGACACCAATTCACCGGGTGCTCGCCCCTGTAGATGTATCCTTTCTCGTAGAGGATCAGGAATGAGAGTTGTGTAGCCCGGCAGTACCGTGGGTCCATGGTTCGGTACTCTAGGCTCCAGTCCATTGAGAAACCCATAGACTTCATCGTCCGCCTCATCTTCTCTATGTACTCGTCTGTGAGTTTGACGCATAGGTCTTTGAACTCCTGCACAGAGACGTCCCGCTTCCTTATCTTGTAGGTCTTTTCCGCCCTGACTTCTGTAGGTAAGCCGTGGCAGTCCCATCCCTGCGGGAAGTGAACATTGAACCCCCTCATCCTCTTGTATCTTGCAACGAAGTCGATGTAGCACCAGTTCAGGGCGTTTCCCATATGGAACTCGCCACTTGGATATGGTGGAGGAGTGTCGATGCTGTATGTCGGTCGGGTTCTGTCGTCGAGGTCGAAGGCGTATACATTCCAGTCGCTCCAGAGACTCTGCCACTTGGCCTCACACTCTGATGGATTGTAGGACTTCGGGATCTCTTCACTGCTCTTGACGCTCAAGACCGACACCATGGCTGCGATGAGTCATTCATCGATTCTGAGGCTCCAACTTACCTTGAAAGGTTCAAAAGCATTTCTCAGTCTCTCGAGTCGGCAGCGTCTATTCCAGGAACATCCTCAAAGACCGCTGCTCCCGCCTCTCATCAAGCTTCAGCCTCATATTGTCCCTCGCCGCTATCGTCTTCACCCCTGAAACTTCATGTATGAACTGCGCTTCCAGGTCTGGGTTCGCGTAGATCATCCTGATACCGAAGCCGGTCATTACACATAGGCTAGGCTTGACCTCGCCCAATATCTTCACAGCATCGTCTGTGCAGAGGTGCCCCCTGACAGGTGCACCTCTCGGTCGCAGTACGCACATGACTAACACGTCAACCCCTGCAAACTGCTCCTCTATCCCATCAAAGTACTCTGTGTCAGATGTGTATCCGACATCTCCTGAAGGCAGCTTCACCCTGAAGCCTACAGCATCGGGGTCCTCATGTCTGGCCTTCACAGCCTTCACCTGGACCGAGTCTAGATCCACTGTGGTTCCTGGAGCTGCCTTGACCAGTCTGTCTAGCATGCTCCTATGATAGGAGGATATGCGAGGCTCACATACACTATTTCCTTGATAGACGCCTTCAGGGGCGATGAGGACGCCTCTCCTTCTGGTTCCCCCCTCCGTCATCGCCTCGACGTATACCTCAGCATCATTGTCGTGGTCAGGATGGCAGTGCGACACCAGGAGGGAGTCGACCTTCCTAGGGTCTAGGCCTAGCTTGTTAGAGTAAACTATCGAACCTGGGCCTGGATCGATCTGTATGTTATGAGGCCCGAGAATCCTTATTCCTCCAGTCTGCCTTGTCTGTGTGATCATCGAGAATCTGCCGCCTCCAGTTCCCAGGAATATGAGTTGGTCTCCATCCATCATCTGGAACCTCCGGAGAGTAACTATCTACTGTGGATGCTCATCTAGGCTTCTGGTGCTCCAGACTTGCTGCGGATAATTACCCAGAGGAGGTAGGTCGAGACTGCTAGAAGCACAGAGACGCCAGATGCCTGAACTGACAGATTCACGGCGTTCTCGAGAACCTCGAATACTCCACAATAAGTCTTGGAGGCAAACTCATAGACGTAGAAGTAGTAGTTGAAGAACCAATGAAGCAGAATCGGCGCGTAGAAACCATATACTAGGTAGGAGAGGAAGAACGCTAGCCCTGCTATTGAGGAAGATGTTACCTTTCCTATATCCCACCCTGAACCGGATAAGTAGTGTGCCAGGCCGAAGATTACTGAGGTAAGGATCGCCAGAGCCCATTCGGGTGTGCTGATTCCCCTCCTGAATCCGTCCCGGCCAATACTTGGGCGTAAAGCTTCCTTTCCTCGATCAGGAGAAGCCACTGATGAGATAAGTTGCTTGAGGGTTGCGCTAGCCCTGAGCCCTCGACCTTCTGGAAGATTACGTATCGTGATGAGGGCGGAGTAGAGCATGTATGGTGAGATCCTGAACATCACCTCTTCGAAGATCGGCGAGTATGACAGTTCGAAGAGTTCACTGTAAGTGTCCTCGAACTCTATCGTGCCCGTCGGCACCCCGACAGCCTCCTGAAGGCCTTGTGTGACAAGCACCAAGACCAGTAGGGCGCTTGAGATCGCAGGGAAGATGTAGAGGAGATTCGATGAGGCCGAGATCCTTTGTTGAGAGACTCCTCCTCTCATAGCCTTTCGGAATCCTCCATTAGCCCTCCAAGCCAGACTGAAACAGATGACGTAGAATGCCCAGGTCAGGATGAAGACAGTTCCAAAAGATGCTGTAACAGGCACTCTGATGACGATGAAGGCTAGTAGACCGAGAGGGAGATTCTCAACGGGTCTTCGACTGAACTCGACCCCTTCAGGGGTAAGGAGCATAAGGGATATACCGATCAGCATCGCCAAGAGATACGTCGAGACTAGGAACACCACCACTGCCCGTAGAATATAGAGGAAGAACCTGCTGAGAGGAGCAACCTTGACCAGAGATATCCGCCTCAAATGGGTTCCTAACCCTCCTACGTCGCCTACTCCTTTCTGGGGTCGAGGCAGATTGCAGCCTGCGTCACCTAGATGAGTCACGCCTTGAATATATGATCCCTGACCGGTTCAAGAAATGCTCAACACCAATTCACATATTCATTATTCTTAACATCTTCCTTTAAAGAAGTTCTATAATCGATTCTGCAGGCGGAAGCTTAAGGGGTGGTGGACTGAACGTCTAACAGACCGGTGAAGCTAAGCCAGTCTGCAAGCCTGGTCGCTAACAACGTCGGCAGAAGATGCGGTGAGTGCGAGATCTTCAGCAAATGTAAGGGAGGGTTCTGCCCGAAGACTGAGGTTGAGGTGAGCAGGGATCACCCTGCTTGCCAGATGTTCTCAACCCCGCATATCTTGGGTGACTGGCGCAGAGACGCTGTCGACGGAAGAGGAGGAGCATCCTCCAGCAACAGTCGAGACCTCGGCCTCCACCTGAAGGCTTACAGGAGCGATGTCGGCTGCAGAGGACCTGACCCTAACTACTGTACTGTCTACTGCGGGAAGTACTGGAGCTGCCAGCTCGTCCTCGACGAGGTGAGGAGGCGAGCAGAGGTTTGAGTAGGCGCCCCCCAATCAACAGAGCTTGACCTTGCCCTCAACGAGCTCCCTACAGAAGACGTCGAGACCATCAAGCTCAGCCTGAATCGTCTCTTTCACAGGCTCCGCGACCTCCATCATCCTAGTATTCGGTTCAAGCACAAGCTGGGCTGAGACAACCTTCGGCTCGTTTATCGGCTTTCCGATCTGGCTAAGAAGCCAGACGTAGACCTCCTTTATCCCTGGAACTTTACGGTATACTTCCTCAGCCATCCTGTAGGTCAGGATGTTGTATATCTTCCCCACATGGCTTACTGGGTTCTTGCCGCAGGCAGCCTCTGAGCAGGTAGGCCTATTCAGCGGTATTATACCGTTGACCCGGTTTCCTCTCCCAACCTGGCCGCAGTCCCCACCGTCAGCTGAGGTTCCGAGAACAGTGAGGTACATCCCGGCGATTCCGCGTCCCGGCCTGTCAGCAGTATTGAGGTCGACACTGACCCTGAACTGAACCCTAGACCCCACGTATTCCTTGATCTCTTCAAGAACCTCCTCTTTCAGCCTGAAGTACTCTGGTTCACTGTTTATGTAACCATCCACGAAGGCCATTCCGATCGTTAGATGCAGCTCATCATCCTTGCGTAGTCCCATAACCTTTACGTCTTCACCAGTCTCTGGGAAGTCACTCTTGAATGATGGACCGTTGAGGTAGAACTCAACATTCCGAACTACCTGTTCAGTCGCGGTCATCGGAGCGAATCCTACAGCCGCTGAAGTGTCGTTAGCGCCGAGGAACCTCTCCTTCCTCACGAATATGTCGGCTAAAGCTTGGGAGCCACGCTTCAGTTCAACCTGATATCTGAGGTGCTCCTCAGGGTCGACAAGCCTCAGGTTCTTCTTCACCCACTCTTTTGAGGCTTTCAAAGCTATCTCCTCCACCGGTATAGCCTCATCCCCGACGGTGAAGGTTGCCCTGTCTCCGATGACGAGGAGCATCGGCTTGAGGACTTTGCCTCCTCCGAACGCAACCTCAACATCCCCTGCGACAAGCAGGTTCTTGTCTATGTTGTGATGCATGACCGCGCCGAACCTCCTTAGGTACTCTCTGCTGAGCTCCCTTGAGATCTCGTCTGCGATCGCATCGCATATCGTGTCTGGGTGACCTAGGCCCTTACGTTCACAGATCTCTGTCCTCTGCTCCTGCAGAGGCTTCTGCCTGAGTTCGTCTAGAACTATCTCGAACATCCTCTCAGTCCTGTCTGTCAAGATGGCTTAAGGTGTACCATTAATAAGTCTGCGCTACCCGTATTCCGAAAGGAATCTTGTTTTCAAAGCCTCCGGCAACCGCCGCCGTCCCAGCGGTCTTCACTCCAACTCGCCCAGCAAGATCTCAACAGTCCACTTGGCAGCCTTCCCCACAACATCTGGACACTTATCCGTATGTCCTCCTGCCCTATCGAACTCTTCACGATCTTTGGGGTCCCAGAAGTTGTAGGAACGCCCCAGAATCTTTGTCTGAATGTCCTTGCATAGGATACTCCCGTACTCCGCCATGAACTTGTCATGGAGCTTCTTGGCCAAGGTCATGCATCTCTCCCTTTCACCCAGGTTCGGGAATTCTTCGCGTCCGTATCTGCGACTTATAGCCGCGACCCCTCCTGAGAGGGCCCCACACGTCCCGTTGCCTGATCGGGCTAACCCTCCAGCCAGCCCATCTATCGCCTTGAATGTCTCGCAGCCATCCATCCCCAAGACTTCGCTCACCGCTGCGAAGACGCATTGAGGACAGCTTCCGTACTCCCTCTCGAATCTGAACCCTAACTTGTAGGCTCGTTCCATCCTCCCTTCACAGTCCTTCCCTGTCAAGAATCAACTCGACTCCTTCCTAGCTTCAGGTCGTCAAGACCTAAGCTAAGGGGTCACGGTTTGTTAATGAAGGTTTCGAGTTGCCTGCCAACTCTTTTCAAGGCTTTTAATATCCGGACTGGAGGGGGGTTACTCGTGATTCGACTTGAAGGCAGCCAGATTCTATGGGGTCGGTCAACCACTTAGGATAGAGGAAGTTGAAAAGCCAGAAGTCTCTTCAAGAGAGGTTCTCGTCAAGATCAGAGCCTGCGGGATATGCCATACTGATCTCCACTTCATAGATGAAGGACTACTGAAGCCTGGCAGGATCCCGCAGATCATGGGGCATGAGGCAGCAGGGGACATCGTCGAGGTTGGTGGAGAGGTTGAATCGGTCCGGGAAGGCGATAGGGTCCTAATCCATTTCTACTTCAGCTGTGGTGAATGCTACTACTGTCTGCGCGGGCGTGAAAGCCTCTGCATCAGCCCTGACTTCAGGCAGTTCGGATTCAATACGGATGGTGGCTATGCAGAGTACGCCAAGGCGCCTGCAAGGAGCGTGCTGGAGATGCCGGATGGAGTCCCCTACGAGTCAGGGATACTTGTTGACGCAGGCTCCACAGCGTATCATGCTGTCAGGAGGATCGGTGGGGTGAGCCTTGGGGATACTGCAGTGATAGTGGGCGCCGGGGGAGTGGGACTATGCACACTCCAGATCGCCAAGCTCAGCGGGGCGACTGTCATAGCGGTAGATATTCGAGACGATAAGTTGAGGCTAGCGGAGTCTCTGGGCGCAGACTACACGGTCAACTCTGCAAAGAAGGATCTCGTCACGGAGGTCAAGGAACTGACGAATGGGAGAGGGGTTGACTTCGTCTATGAGTTGGTAGGACAGGGAAAGACTATGCGTGATTCCATGAGTATCCTCGCGAGAGGCGGCAAACTGGTGTTCATCGGGTACTCGGAAGATAACCTTACACTAGATCCCAGAAGGACTATAAGAGAGGAATTGCAGGTTGTCGGCTCACGGGCAAGCTCCAAGTTTGAGACCATGGAGGTCGTCAGGCTTGTCAGCGAGGGCAAGTTCAAGCTTGAACCATTGATCAGTCACAGAATTCCTCTTGAGAAGGTCAATGATGGACTCGACTTGGTGAGGAGGGGAGAGGCGATCAGGGCTGTGGTGATGGTCTAGGTGATGCCGGAACCTAAGGCTCTCCCAGGAGGGTTTGATCCCGCCTTCTACGGATGAGAGTGTATGTGAGCCCTATCAGAATGACGGCGGTAACCGCGACCACCCACAGGTACTGTTCGTGGACTAAACTATATTCCGGCTCCTGGGTCTCAGCAAGTTCCTCTCGAGGCTCCGTCTCCCCAATCGGCTTCGAAGATGGTGAAGCGGAAGGCGATCCTGTTGCGTTCTCCGGCAACTCTGTCTTCAGGGAGTACGACGTCAGGATCTGGTAGTCTTCTATGTGGGTCGTGGTGACGGCGCAGCAGGCTCCAGCCCTGAAAGTTGCCTCCTCACGAGCAGTGTATAACACAAGGAGGCCTGTGTCCCTCTCGAAGTAGAAGTTTGCTTCAGCACTCCCGTCTTCAGGAAAACGTGTCACAGTCTGAATCATCACTTTCTTTGGTCCGGAATACCGGAGTATGATGACTGAGATGTTGCGGCCGTGCAGGCTGATTGTTCCCTCGTCAGCGAAACATTTTATCACCTGCCCTCCCCAGTAGTAATGTGCCTCTTGGCCCCTTTTGAGTAACGTTGAGGCAAAGTATACTGTCGGCATTCCTCTCTTTGAGTTGTATACGTTCCCGTCCTCCAACAGGTCGCCCTCAGTCTCCTGATTTACGACTCTGAGTGATGTGCGGTCTATCGAGGAGACTGTCCTTAGGGTGGCTTGAACGTTCACGTCCTGCCTGAAGAATCCTGCTCCGAAGCTTGACCGATTGATCATCCTGTGATCCTCGACCATCAGGATCGTTGCGTTAAGCCTCTTCACAACTGCTTCCCCTCTAACGTCCTCGATGATTCTGGCTTGACCTACATAGGATCCTGTTCCGGCCGATTCGGTTCTACTAGTGATCTGATAGGTCCAGCAGAAACCCTCGGCCAGATTTTCATCAGAACCGGCTCCGACAGGTTCGAGTACTGAGAAATGGAGTGTGAGGACAAGGAGGATGCATGCACAGATGCTGGGGTGGTGCAATACGTTTCACCATCAACCAGATCTCCGAGTCTGGGACTCTTAACTGTTAACGACACAACATGAGTGATTGGAAATCTATTATACCCGGCATGCTAGATTCATACGGGGCGATTCTGAAGATTCTAGAAGACCCCCGATAGATAGTTGAGGTGACTGCTTCTGATATCTCAGGAAGAGGTCTGTAAGGTTCTCAAGAGATACGATCTTGACAACCTCAGGATCGGTACGATTGGAAGCCACTCTGCACTGGACATATGTGACGGAGCTAAGAGCGAGGGCTTAGGTACAGTTGTCATATGTCAGAGAGGACGCGAGAAGACCTATCTCAGGTACAAGCGAATAGTTGACAGAGCCATCATACTCGACAGTTTCGTCGATGCCGTTAGCCCGAACATTCAAGATGAACTGAGGAGGCTTAACGTGGTATTCGTTGCAAATAGATCATTCTCCACGTATATTGGGTACGACAGCATTGAGGATGACTTCTTGGTTCCGATCTTCGGGAATAGGGCGATCCTGAGATCTGAGGAGAGAGACGCGCCACGTAACCAGACGTACCTACTGCAGAAGGCTGGGATAGAGACACCGAGGATCTTCAAGTCACCAGAGGAGATCGATCGCCCTGTCATCGTGAAGGTCCCTGAGGCAAAGAGGAGGATTGAGAGAGCCTTCTTCTACGCCTCAAGCTCAGAGGATTATAGAAGAAAGGCCGAGATGAGAATCATGAAGGGCATAGTATCAGAGACAGACTTGGGAAGGGCTACAATAGAAGAGTTCGTCATGGGGGCCAAGTTCAACTTCAACTACTTCTGGTCTCCGCTAAGCGGTGAAGTGGAGTTCCTTGGGGTCGATAGGAGGATCCAGACTGATCTGGATGGGATCCTCTCCCTCCCTGCTAGAGATCAGTTGGAGTTCGAGTCGGTGGTTCAGAACATAGAGGTTGGGCATGAAGGGGCTACTGTGAGGGAGTCCCTCCTTGAGAGGGTCTACGATATCGGTGAGAAATTCGCCGAGACGTGCCGACGCGAGTACCCGCCTGGAATAATCGGGCCCTTCGCGCTCCAAGGCGCCATCAAGAAAGACCTTGAGATCTGCATCTTCGATGTTAGCCCTAGAGTTCCCGGCTCACCAATCATATCCACGACAAGCCCATATTCAAGATGGTACTATGGAGAACAGATGACTACAGGGAGAAGGATAGCCTTAGAGATCAATGAGGCCAGCCGGACAGACAGACTCAGTGAAGTTGTTACATGATAAGTAAGGAAGAGATCTCCGGAACGATAAAGCGTTACAGGTCCGGTAAGATAACGATAGGAACTATATGCTCACACTCCGCCTTGCAGATCTTCTATGGAGCACGCCAAGAAGGCTTCAAGACCATAGGCATCTGCACACCTGATAGACGCTTCGTCTATGAAGCCTTCAGGTACGCGAGGCCAGACTACTACATCATCCTTGATGACTACAAAGACCTGGTGGAGGAGAGATTTCAAGAAGAACTGCTGCGGAGGAATGCGGTAGTAATACCTCACGGATCCTTTGTGGAGTACGTTGGCGCAGAGAACCTCAAGAAGGATTTTCACGTTCCGATCTATGGGAATAGGAGTGCCCTAGAGTTTGAGGGTGACAGACGCAAGATGCGGACTTGGCTCCAAGAGGCAGGGGTCAGGGTTCCCAGGGAATACCAGGATCCCTCAGAGATCGACAGGCTGTGCATCGTGAAATTTCATGGAGCACGTGGGGGGAGGGGCTTCTTCGTGGTTGACTCGGAAAAAAAGTATCGAGAGAAGGTGGAGATCGGAGTTAAGAAGGGGATAGTAAACGAGTCAGACCTTGAAAAGAGAACCATACAGGAGCTTGTGGTTGGGGTTCGGTACTACCCGCAGTACTTCTATTCACTGATGTTCCAGGGTGAAGTGAAAGCTGGGGAGGGACGTGTCGAACTGTTAGGTGTTGACAGAAGGGTGGAGAGTAATGTGGACGATCTCTACAGGATCCCCAAGCCCGAGGACAGCCCTGGGATAGAGCCTTCATACGTCATCACCGGAAACATACCAGCAGTTCTTAGGGAATCGCTTCTTCCCAGAGTCTTGGATCTTGGAAGGAGAGTCACAGAAGCTTCAGTAAAGCTCTTTCCACCAGGGATCATTGGACCATTCTGCATGGAGACTATCTGCACTGACAGTCTCGAGTTTGTCACTTTTGAGGTTTCAGCCAGGATCGTCGCTGGAACAAACCTGTATCCAGGGGGCTCGCCGTACTCATGCTACTTGTTCTCAGAGCCCATGTCCACCGGCAGGAGGATAGCTCTAGAGATCAAGGAGGGCATTCGCAAAAAGAGGCTCATCGACCTCGTGAGCTGAGTCCTCCAACACACGGGAACAGCGTTCTGCAACCTCTGAAAACCTCCCTTTCCCAGCATATTTCAAGTACTATAACCCTAAAGTAGTCGAGTCTAAGATCACTCCAGCAAGGTATGCAAAATGGACGTGTTCGAGGCGATCCGAGCTAGACGAAGCGTCAGAAGATACAAGCCCAGACCGGTTGAGAGAGAGAAGCTTGAGCGTATCCTTGAAGCCGGCAGGCTGGCGCCTTCGGCCGCAAACAGACAGCCTTGGCACTTCGTTGTAGTGACCGACCCCTCTGTCAGGGATGAGCTTGTCATGGCTCACGAGCGTGACCAGTTCTTCAGGAGTACAGGCGATCTTTTGAGGGCACCAGTTGTGATAGTGGCCTGTGCAGACCGGAAGAGAGCATGGGTTAGGAGAGACGGTGAGGAATACTGGAAAGTCGACGTCGCGATAGCCATGCAGAACATGGTTCTCTGCGCAACAGAGGAGGGTCTGGGGACATGCTGGATAGGAGCATTCAGTCCTGAAGCAACACGTAAGATCCTAGGCATCCCTGACGATATCAGAATAGTCGCCATTACGCCACTCGGTTACCCTGACGAGTCACCCGCCACCTCCGATAGAAGAACCATGCAGGAGATCGTGCACTATCAACACTGGTAGACAAGCTGCAGGAGCGGTATACCATCTTATGATGGTGAGAGCTTGAAAACCTCGCTTAAAGAGATCACCATCTCAACCAAGAGCAGGATCCAACTTATCGACATAACAGGCCAGGTTGAGGAGCTCGTGCGCAACGCCGGAGTGACGAATGGGATCTGTCTGATCTTCAGCCTTCACTCAACCACGGCAGTAGTAATCAATGAGAATGAGAAAGGTCTACTCAGCGACATAGTCCGCAAGGTAAGCGAGGAGTTTCCGAAAGGAGCCGGCTGGAGCCATGACAGAATAGACGATAATGCGGATGCACATCTGGCCTCAACGTTCATCGGCTCCTCGAGAGCCCTGCCAATAATAGGTGGCGGGCTGATGCGCGGTACATGGCAGAGCATCTTTCTCTTGGAGCTTGACGGACCAAGAACAAGAACTTTGATAGTTGAAGTCATTGGAGAGTAGCATGAAAAACATGGATGAAGGAGCAGACGTCAGGTGATCTCGATGGACAAGACCGTTCGGGTGCGGTAACTGAGCCGCTGGGCATCATCACACCCCTAAGGAGTATTCACGTCGAACTAGTCCTCTCCATGATTTCGTAGAGAGGTCTCTGAGCGAACTTGGCGTCTGTCAAGACGGGGCATCAGCATTCAACTCGGCTCCGATCATAGACGGTTCTCCCTGCTTTCCTGTTCAGGGTTATGCGCGGCTCCACACTGAGCCCTATTCCATTCAGTAGCAGTCACGCTCATTCAGGCATTCAGCTCCCTTGCCGCTGTTGGAGTATTCCGGAGAGTTGAGGCTGCACATATACACTCCAGTAGTCTTTTCCATTCTTCTCCCTCTATCCGGGTTGAGAGGGCATCTCACTAACTGGAGATCTGAAAAGTAGACCTTATGGAATGTCATCTCTCATGCTTGGCCTTGCATCATCGTCTGCAGCCTATCTTGAATGGCTGCCAAGCACACTCGCCTAGAATCCTGTTTCACCCCGCCGTGGACTGGATAGTCTTATATTTCGATGACGGCATGAAACCTATTGGAGAAGAAATGTCTCTTGGCATAAACCTGACAAACCTGCTTATACAGGTGGTCGTCGGCGTGATTATCCTGTCGCCGATCCTCTGGCTTGTGGGCCGGGGACTTGTCGGCAAACAGAAGGCCAAGTTCACGGACGCCATCTGGATAGTAGCCCTTGGAATAGTCATCAACACCATACTAGGAGCGTACATTCATGGCCTGCTCGGATTCGTAGTAACGCTTCTCATCTGGCTTGGGCTGATAAAGCACTTCTTCGACACAGGCTGGCTGATGGCTCTGGCAATAGCGATCATAGCCGTAATCATCCTCGGAATCATAGTGCTTCTGCTCGCGGCTGTGGGCATAGCGTTCTTCGCAGGCCTTGGAGCGATGCGGGGACTGCTCTAGCCGGTTACTGAAGAGAGCCCCCTCTTTTTCT